>CALEST010000083.1 GCA_937907555.1 uncultured Sediminibacterium sp. | reverse complement strand
ACAGGAAATGTACAGGAAGCCATATAAAAAAGTGTTTACTTTGCAACTTTCCAGTAAAAATATAATTGTATGAAACTAAAAGATATTCAGGTACTGAATGAAAAAGAAACCCGAGGTGGATTTGGGGAAGGTATACATGAAATTGGCAAAGAGAATCCAAATGTAGTTGTACTAACTGCTGACCTTGCCGGTTCTTTGAAACTAGGACCATTTATCAAGGATTTTCCGGATCGTTTTGTACAGGTTGGAATTGCAGAAGCCAATATGATAGGTATTGCGGCGGGTATGACCATTGGTGGTAAAATTCCTTATACAACCACTTTTGCGAATTTCAGTACCGGAAGAGTATACGATCAGATTCGGCAAAGTGTAGCTTATAGTGAGAAAAACGTAAAAATATGTGCTTCCCACGCCGGACTTACTTTAGGTGAAGACGGGGCAACGCACCAGATACTGGAAGACATTGGATTAATGAAAATGCTTCCTGGCATGACCGTTATTGTTCCCTGCGACTTTAATCAGACGAAAGCTGCTACCAAGGCAATTGCCTCATACAACGGACCCGTCTATCTGCGATTTGGCAGACCCAAATGGCCCAACTTTACGAAAGAGGACGGCAGTGATTTTATCATTGGTAAAGCACAGCAAATAAGCGAAGGAACGGATGTTTCCATTTTTGCCTGCGGTCATATGGTGTGGAAAGCCATTGAGGCAGGAAGAATTCTTGAAGAAAAAGGAGTTAGTGTTGAGGTAATCAATATTCATACCATTAAACCATTAGACACAGAAGCTGTTTTGGCTTCCATTAAAAAAACAAAATGTGCTGTTACGGTTGAAGAGCACAATATCATTGGTGGCTTAGGTGATTCCATTGCACAGGTTGCTGCTAAAAACTTCCCAGTTCCAATTGAAATGATTGGAACCAATGATACATTTGGAGAGAGCGGCAAACCCACTGAACTATTAACCAAATATGGTTTGGATACACCGAATATTATTACTGCTGTAGAAAAAGTAATATCCCGAAAATAAACTTTCGAATAAAACAAAAAAGACTGTATTCATACAGTCTTTTTTGTTTTATATATCGTCAATAAACATAAATAAATCGTAAATTGAAAACAGCATTTTAAGTAATGGGTATTCACTTCAATCAACATCAAACAGATATTTTGTTTCCTTTTCACTTAAAAGTAAGTGTTGAAGGAATGCTGATTGGCTGTGGTAAATCAATCAAGAAAATTTTACCCTTAATTCAAAAATCTCCTTTCAGTGATTTTTTTCTCATTGAAGGTATGGGGGATGAACCTGTAATTTACTTTATTAAAGAGCACTTACATCAACTGATAAACATAAGGATAAAAGAAAGGCAAAGCTTTGATTTAAGAGGGCAGTTTGTTTTCTCAGAAACCGATAACTTCTATGTATTTCTGGGGTCTCCTGCATTTAATTCAATTAAGGAATTAGAAGAATCAAACCTGGAAGCAAGTGATTTTGCCTTACAAAACCCTCAACTAGATTTACTTAAAACTCTAAAAGTCAAAGAAGAAGAGGAAGCAATCCGGAAAAACTACGAACAAACGCTTTTGTTTGCTCTTGAGAAAATGGGTGATAATGTATGGTTGCATGACTATAAAAAAAACATAACCAACTTTTCACACAGCAAAAGAGCTTTTATTGAGCTGGAGAACAATCATTTAAGCATCGCGGAACAATGGTGGAAAGCGGTTCATCCTGATGATGTTCCCATTTTAATTGAACAAGACAGGAAATACAGGAATAAAGAAATTGATCATCATAGTTCTGAATACAGAATCAAAGATAAGTTTGGGGATTATAAATGGATTTTAGACAGAGGTATTGTAACCGAGAAAGACGAAAATGGATTTCCATTAAAAATTCTAGGTACACATACTGATATAACCAACATAAAGGAAACAGAAGCTGAGTTTACCAAACAAAGGAATTTTTACGAAAGTATACTGAATAATATACCCACAGACATTGTGGTATTTGACAAAGATCATCGCTACCTTTTTGTTAATCCAGTTGGTATTAAAAATCCGGAAATCAGAAAATGGATTATAGGAAAGAACGATCAGGAATATTGTCAACATAGAAATAAGGATCCTAAAATTGCAGCTACCAGATCTGCTGTATTTCAAAAGGTATTAGAGAGCAAAAAACAATATTCATGGGAAGAAAGTCATCTAAATGAAAAAGGAGAACATGAATATCATTTAAGAAATCTTTATCCGGTGCTGAATGAAAACAATGAAGTTAGACTGGTAATTGGATTCGGATTAAATATTACAGAACGAAAGCAGATTGAAGAAAAGGTAAAACTTAACGAAAAACGATACAGGGATTTGTTTAATTATAGCCAGGCACTTATTTGCACTCACGACCTGGAAGGAAAATTATTGAGCGTTAATCCTGCCATTTGTAAAATAATAGGGTATGAACAGGAAGAACTGATTGGGAGAAATATCAAGGAATTTATACCTACGGAGAGGGTAGAGTATTTTGATAAAACTTATTTAAATGAGGTTTTGGGAACAGGACAGGCCGAAGGTGTCTTCTCGATTGTTTGCAAAAATGGCGAACATATATTTCTGCTATTTCAGAATTATATGGTGGAAGAAGACTCCAGTACTCCTTATATTATTGGCTTCTCTCAGGATATTACCAATAGAATTCGTGCTGAACGTGAATTAATAAAAGCAAAAGAGGAAACAGAAAGAGCAAGCAGAGTTAAGGAAGTATTTCTTGCAAATATGAGTCATGAAATCAGAACACCGATGAACGGTATTCTTGGTATCGGTAGTCTTTTATACAAAACTCATTTAACACCCAAACAATCGGAGTATACCAAGTTAATACTAGAGTCAGCAGATAATTTGTTACATATTGTAAACGATGTGCTGGATTTTACAAAAATTGAATCCGGAAAAGTTGAACTGGAATATATCCCCTTTAACATTGAAGAAAAAATAGCCAGCACATTAAAAACCTTTGTTTTCAAAATAGAGGAAAAAGGCCTTGAGCTTATTTTTGATAATCAGATTACAAAAGACAAGATAATTATTGGAGATCCATTCAGACTGGGGCAAATCTTAAACAATTTAATTAGCAATGCGCTGAAGTTTACTGAATACGGAAAGATTACTTTGCTTGCCCGGGAAGAAGCTAAAAATGAAGAGGAGTCTGTTTTTGAGTTTGTGATTACAGATACAGGAATTGGAATTTCAGAAGAAAACCTCACCCATATTTTTGATGAGTTTGTTCAGGCTTCTTCTGAAACAAGCCGAAAATATGGTGGAACAGGACTGGGATTAAGCATTACAAAGAATTTGATTGAAATGCAGGGAGGTTGCATCAAGGTAACCAGTGAATTGAATAAAGGGACTTGTTTTACAGTTCAAATTCCCTACAAAAGCGGAAATATCAGTTTATTAAAACCGGAAAAAGAAGAAGTTACATACAATTCCCTGGAAAAAAAGAAAATACTGGTTGCAGAAGATGTGGCCATTAACCAGATTATTGTGAAACAAATCTTATCTGATTGGGGACACAATGTAGTGGTAGTTAACAATGGTCAGGAAGCTTATGAAGCACATCAGAGACAGGATTTTGATTTAATCCTAATGGATATACATATGCCCGACGTAGACGGATATGAAGCAACACAAATGATCAGAAGGTTGAATGATACCAATAAAGCTGCAGTTCCAATTATCGCATTAACAGCCAATGCATTTAAACAGGAAACAGAACGTTTTGCAGAAGCCGGATTCAACGACTATATCACTAAGCCATTTACTGAACAGGTTTTATTTGAATGTATTAAGAAGCAACTACAGCTTGCGTATTCCATTGACTTTAGTAAAAAATCAGCCGACACAACAAATGATTTTTCAAATGAAAAATTATATAGTCTGGATGCACTGCAAGGCATAGATAAAGACGATACTGAATTCTTAATTGAGATTATTCATGTATTTAGCAAGAACACAAAAAAGGACTTAGACAGCTTGCTCAAAGCCATAGAAAACAACCAGATGAATGAGGTATTTCAATTTTCACATAAAATGAAATCCTCTATTTACAGTATGGGAATCAAACAAGCTTACAAAACCATTGAAAGTCTGGAATTTTATGCAAAGACCGGAGAACAAAAAGACAAAATTCCTTTGCTGGGTAAGCAATTACAACAAATACTGGAACAGGTATTTCAACAATTAAAAGCAGATTTTCCTGCGAGCTAAATAAAGTATCTGCTTATTAAGGAGCCAGGCGCTCCCTATTCCAGCCATCCTGTGTTTTAGAATATTTTATTCTATCATGAAGGCGGCTGCTTCTACCTTGCCAGAATTCAAAAGATTCCGGCTTTACAATAAACCCGCCCCAGTGTGGTGGTCTTGGCACAGCATTTTCATCTGGATATTTTTTTACCAATTCATTGTAATTGTTTTCAAGGAAAGCACGATCTGGAATTACCTTACTTTGAGGTGACACCCATGCCCCTATCCTGCTGCCTGCGGGTCTGGAATGGAAATAGGCATCGCTGTCTGCAGGTTCAATTTTTTCTACTGTTCCTTCTATTCTGATTTGTCTTTCCAGTTCTTTCCAGAAGAATAGCAGTGCAGCATTTGGATTAATAGCGAGGTCCTGACCTTTGGCACTCTCATAATTGGTAAAAAACACAAAGCCATCATGCGTATATCCTTTCAGTAAAACAATTCTGGCAGCTGGTTTTCCGCTTCCGTCAACAGTAGCCAATGTCATAGCATTTACTTCATCAATATCTGCAGAAGTGGCTTCTTCCCACCACTCTTTAAACTGATCAAAAGGATTAACAGCAGCGTGTGATTCGTCAAAAGACTTGAGCATATAATCACGACGAATATCAGATATGGAACTTAGCATGTTTTACAAAATTATACGCTTTATTTCAACTACATTAATCAGTAATATCAACCTTTTTGGCATCGTGCTTACCAGAAATAAAAGTGTACACGGCAGGAATAACAAATAAGGTTAACAATAGTGAAAACATAATACCACCTACAATCACAATACCCAATGGCATACGGCTGGTTGCGGCTGCACCAATACTAAGTGCAATCGGTAGTGCACCCAAAGCAGTTGCCAGACTGGTCATTAAAATAGGTCTTAATCGCTGTGCTGATGCTTCCAGAACCGCTTCTCGTTTAGCCAGACCAAATTCTCTTTTCTGATTGGCGAATTCCACAATCAGAATACCATTCTTGGTAACCAGACCTATCAACATAATCATACCAATTTGAGAAAAGATATTAATGGTTTGATCAAAAATCCAAAGACTCAGCAAAGCACCCGCCAATGCCAAAGGAACGGTAAGCATAATGGTAAACGGATCTTTAAAGCTTTCGAATTGTGCGGCCAGTACCAGATAAATAAGAATCAAGGCAAAACCAAATGCAAATGCAGTATTGGAAGAGCTTTCTTCAAAATCTCTTGATGGTCCGTTCAAAGCTGTTTTAAAACTTTCATCCAGTAACTTATCTCCAATTCTTCTCATTGCCTTAACACCATCACCAATTGTCATGCCTTCGGCCAAAGATGCCGAAATAGTGGCCGCTTTGAAACGGTTGAAATGATACAAAGTGGGTGGATTAGAACTTTCTTCCAGCTTTACGACTGCTTTCAGGGGTATGCTTTCTCCCCTGTTGTTTCTAACATATAGCTTTTCAATATCTGCAGGCTTCTGTCTGTCTTTGTAAGCAACCTGGGAAATTACTTCGTATTGCTTTCCATTCATGATATAATAAGCAAGCCTTCTGCCACTGAAAGCACTGGAAACAACATCAGCTACATCAATAATGGAAAGACCTAAATCCTTTGCTTTGATTCTGTCAATTGTTAATTGCAGTTCTGGCTTATTAAACTTTAAATTCACATCCACATTCTGAAATGTCTTGTCTTTTCTGGCTTCTTCCAGAAACTTAGGGATGACCGTTTTTATTTTTTCAAAATCCAGGTTCTGTAAAATGAACTGAACAGGTAAGGATCCACGGGAGCCCAAACCAACAGAAATGGTTTGTTCTTCTACAGGAAAGATTCTGGCGTTGTTGATACTGGGTAATTTTTTCCCGATGGCTTTGGCAATTTCTGACTGAGACCTGTTTCGCTCATTGGGCTCTACCAGTTTAATTCTCAGGGTACCGCCGTTTACTCCACCACTACCCCCAAAACCAGGAACAGCTGCAAATACAAAGTCTTTTTCCGGAACCGAATCCGTCAGATAGTTTAAAAGCATATCACCTGTTTCCACCATATAACCGTAGCTGGCTCCTTCAGGACCACTCATCTGAAAACGAATACTGCTTCTGTCTTCAAGTGGTGCCAATTCGCTTTGCAAGCCTGAACCAATCCAATAAATCAATCCCATACAGGCAACTACAATTACCCAAGCCATCCATCTGACTCTTAAAAATGCACCCAAAAGATTCTTATATCCGTTTTCCATGCCTTTAAAGAAAGGCTCTGTCATATCATAGAACTTTCCATGACCTGCATCTTTTTTATTCAGGTACACATTCAATACCGGAGTAATGGTAAGCGATACAAATGCGGAAATCAGTACAGCTGCTGCTACTACTATACCAAATTCACGGAACAGACTTCCAACAAATCCCTGTAAGAAAATCACTGGTAAAAACACTACCGCCAGGGTAATGGAAGTTGATACAACCGCAAAGAAAATTTCCTTACTGCCTTCCAACGCAGCTTTCCGGATGGGTAAGCCCCCTTCCAGTTTTCTGAATATATTTTCTGTAACCACAATACCATCATCAACCACCAAGCCGGTTGCCAGCACAATTCCCAATAAAGTCAGTACATTAATGGAGAATCCAGAAATGTACATGATGAAAAATGTAGCTACCAATGAAATAGGAATATCTATCAACGGACGAATGGCAATCAACCAATTTCTAAAGAAGAAAAAGATAACCAGAACCACCAATGAAAAAGAAATCAATAATGTTTCTTCTACTTCTTTAATAGAAGCCCGAACATTCTTGGTCTGATCAATCAGGGTAGTCATCATAAAGTCGCCCTTCTCGGTCTTCTGTATTTCTGCCAGACGCTTATAAAACTCGTCTGCTATTTTAATATAGTTGGCACCGGGCTGAGGAATAATTGCCATACCCACTGCATTCACTCCATTTAAACGCCAGCTGTACTCATCGTTTTCCGGACCAATTTCAACATAAGCCACATCAGACAACCTAACAATGCCCCCTGCTGTCTGACGAATGATTAAATCCCTGAAATCTTTCTCGGTAGTTAATCTACCTAGTGCTTTAATGGTTAATTCTGTTTTATCACCATATATTTTTCCGGAAGGAATTTCAACGTTTTCTGTGTTTAAAGCTGTACGGATATCGCTGAAAGTAACATTGAATGCATTGAGCTTATCCGGATCAATCCAAATACGCATGGAAGGACGCTTTTGTCCGAATATATTCACTGCACTCACTTCAGAAATGGTCTGGAATCTTTCCTGCAATACATTTTCTGCATACTCACTCAGTTCCAGTAATCCCTTCGTCTGACTTTGTACAGCCAGCATGATGATGAAATCACTATTGGCATCTGATTTACTTACTACCGGAGGTGCATCAACGTCCTGAGGTAAATTTCTTACCGCCTGACTCACTTTATCTCTTACATCATTGGCCGCTGCTTCTAAATCTTCCGATACGTTAAATTCAACAGTAATATTACTGTTTCCGTTAGAGCTGGAAGAAGAAATACTTCTGATTCCGGGAATACCATTAATGGCTTTTTCCAGCGGTTCTGTAATCTGACTCTCAATAATTTCAGAATTCGCACCTGAATAGGAGGTTCTTACATTCACTACCGGAGGATCTACTGCCGGATATTCTCTAACCGCAAGAAAACTATATCCAACTATCCCGAACAAAATGATGAGAATATTCATCACTGTTGCAAGGATGGGTCTTTTTAATGATAATTCAGAAATATTCATGGGATATGGCTGCTTCTACTATTTGATAATATCACTCAATTGCTTAACAGAACGAACTTTTACAGGTTGCTTGGGTCTAACAAATAATACCCCTGTAACTACTACACTGTCTCCAGGCTGAAGTCCTTTGGTTACTTCAACAAATCCAGTACCTCGCATACCTGTTTCTATGTCTACAAAAACTCCTTCACCTCCGCGGGCGACAATGATTTTTTTAGCTTTTGCATCAGGAATAATGGCATTGGTTGGAACCAGAATACTAGACTTGTTCTTGCTGCCTTCTAAAAACACTTTCACAAATGTACCTGGTGACAAAGAGGGTCCGTCTAAAACAGCACGTACCCGAAGATTACGGGTAGTGGGATTGATCTGAGGATCTGTTGCAATTACAGTGGCTCTTCTTTTATCATTGGCTTCATTGGTTTGTACCTGAACCGATGAACCAACGCGAATCATATTGGTATAAAATTCAGGAACATTAAAATCAACCTTCACTTTATCTACCTGTTGTAATGTTGTGAGGGTAACAGCTGGTGTAACGTAAGCTCCAGGGCTGATTTGTCTTAGTCCCAGAACACCGGCAAAGGGGGCCTTAATAATAGTCTTATCTATCTGGGCCTGCGTAATCTGTAAATCTGCTTTCAATCCATTTACCTGATTCAATGCCAGATCGTATTCAGATTGGTTAATACCGTTTATAGCCAGTAATTTCCTAAGTCGTTCTTCGTTTTTTTGAGCCAACTCAAGCAAGACTTTTGTTTTAGACAAACTTGCCTGTAAATCGGCATCGTTAATACGGGCAAGTACTGCACCCTGTGCTACTTTAGCACCATCGGGTGCATTCAAAAGGGTTAGTCTTCCACTTACCTCCGGATTGATATTCACGGTTTCCATTGGAATCACAGACCCATTTACTTCAACCTTGTTGTCTACATTTCCGGTTCCAGCAATCAGAACATCTACAATGGTTGCAGAAGGGCCTTTTGATTTTGCATCAACATTTTCTTTTTTAGCTTCCTTGCAGGCAAATAACAACAAGGGCAATGTCAGCAGCAGATTTATTCTTTTCAAAGGAGTCAATTTTTGGAAGCTGTAAAGATAGAATTAAAAACTTGGAGGAAGTGCAGGTTTTGCTGAATGGCGAAAGCGTAAAATTATTCGGTGAATCAAGGGAAAAATGCAATGCTTTAATTACATTCAGTAAACAATTTTTGCCTATGTATGTATTGAGCAATCGATATCCACAAAAAAGAGCATTCATTACCGGTGCAGGATCCGGATTGGGCAGGGCATTGGCTATGGCATTGGCCAAAGATGGCTGGACCATTGGATTGGCTGATAACCAGCCTAAACTAATTCAGGAAACGGAGGGATTGGTGCTGGCAGCCGGAGGCAAAGCGCTTCCTTTTTCGCTGGACGTATCAGACAAAGATCAATACAAGGAAATAGCGCAACAGTTTGTACACCTAACCGGGGGTATTGATGTACTATTTAATAATGCCGGTGTTGGTGATGGTTCTCCCTTCGAAGAATATTCCCTTGAAAACTATGAATGGATGGTGGGGATTAATCAGATGGGGGTATTGTATGGTTGCTGGTATTTTATTCCTGTCATGAAAAAACAGGGGTATGGGCATATACTCAATACTGCAAGTGCAGCTGCAATCAGCTGTGCCCCTACGATGGGTGGCTACAATATGACCAAAGCAGCAGTGGTAGCCATCAGTGAAACCCTTTACAGTGAATTGTTTGATGCCGGAATTCATGTCTCCTGTATTCAACCTACCTATTTCAGAACCAATATTGCCAATTCAGTAAGGGGTGGTGCCATCACTGAAAAAATTACAAGAAAATTCATTGAAAAATCCGGGTTGGAAGCTGCTGATGTTGCAAATGAAATTCTGATCCGTGCAGGAAAAAAAGAACTCTATATCATTCTGCCCAAAGCGGCTGTTACCATGTGGAAATTAAAAAGACTGGCACCGACCTGGTTCAGGTTAAAAGTGAAAGATCAGTTTATGAAAGCCATGCATAAAGCACTCTCAAAATAAATTTAATATGCAAATAATGGAAGCATTTAGTCTGGAAGGAAAAGTAGCCTTAATAACAGGCGCAAGTAAGGGAATTGGAGAAGCCATTGCACATTACTTTGCAAGCAGTGGTGCAGCGGTTGTAATCAACTCCAGAAAACAGGAAGAACTGGATAAAGTTGCTGCATCCATTCAAGCGCAGGGTGGAAAATGCATCGGCATTGCAGGCAATACCGGAGATGCAGAAGCCTGCAGAATATTAATAGAAAAAACCATTGAAGTTTTTGGCGGAATTGATATTCTGGTTAACAACGCTGCCAGCAATCCTGTATTTGGTCCGGTGGTGGACTCTGAATCCTGGGCTTTTGATAAAATCATGAATGTGAATGTGAAAGCGCCATTTGAACTGGGGAAACTGGCTTATCCGATTATGAAAGCAAGAGGCGGCGGTTCTGTAATCAATATCAGTTCCATTGCTGGTATTACACCCGATCCGGGGCTGGGTCTGTATTCTGTATCCAAAGCTGCTTTGAACATGCTTACTAAAGTAACTGCCAAGGAATGGGGGAAAGATGGAATCAGGGTGAACGCTATTTGTCCGGGTCTCATCAAAACCAAATTTTCAGAAGCATTGTGGCAGGATGAAAAGTGGTTGAATCGATTTGTAAAAATGGCCCCAATTTCAAGAATGGGAACTGTAGATGAAATTGCAGCATTGGCTTTATTTTTAGCAGCACCAGCTTCCGGATATTGCACTGGTACTTTATTTACTGCTGATGGAGGCGTAACCATTTAAATTATTTTATGGAAGCCATTTTTGTAACAGAAAGATTAAAAACGCTTTTACCGGAAATCAAGGCATTTGTAGAAGCTGAATTAATCCCTTTAGAAAGGGAGCATACAACCCGACCATTTAAAGCAACAGAAAAATTACTTACTGCTAAAAGAGCAATGGTTAAAGAAAAAGGTTGGTGGAACTTGCATTTGCCTGTATCGGAAGGAGGGATGGGATTAACCCTCTGTGAGTTTGGTCAGGTGAGTGAAATTTTATCCTTATCACCCTACTACGGCCAGTATACCTTTAACGCACAACCGCCCGATATTGGTAACACAGAAATGATTGCCCGATTTGCATCGGACGAAATCAAAAAAAAATATTTACATCCCTTATTAGAAGGTCGGATCCGCAGTTGTTTTTCAATGACTGAACCGGAGTTTGCAGGTTCTAATCCTACCAGATTGGCTACCACAGCAGTCAGGCATGGTGATCAGTATATTATCAATGGTCACAAATGGTTTACCTCCTCTGCAGACGGTGCTTCATTTGCAGTAGTGATGGCGGTAACCAACCCGGACGCTGCGCCACACGAAAGAGCCAGTATGTTTATTGTACCGACTGATTCCCCTGGCTTTGAATTCGTGCGCAATATTCCAGTGTTTGGAGAAGCAGGAGAAGGCTGGGCCAGTCATGCAGAAATTCGCTACAACAATTGTTGCATACCGGTAAGCAATATCATTGGCACGGAGGGATCTGGGTTTAAGCTGGCACAAGAACGCCTGGGTCCGGGGAGAATACACCATTGCATGCGTTGGGTAGGCATTGCCGAAAAAGCATTTGACCTGATGTGCAAAAGAGCTGCAAGCAGAGAAATTAAAGAAGGCGAAATGTTGGGGCATCAACAATTCATACAAGGGTTTATTGCAGAAAGCCGCGTTGAGATTGATGCTGCCAGATTATTGGTATTAAGAACTGCACACAATATTGATTTGTATGGAGCTGCATCAACCAGAGATCAAATTGCCGGAATTAAATTTTTTGTGGCTAATATGGTCTTAAAAGTTTTAGACCGGGCCATACAAGTACATGGTGCTATGGGGCTATCAGACGAAACCATGCTGGCGAATTTATTTCAACACGAAAGAGGCGCCAGAATCTGGGATGGTGCAGATGAAGTGCATAAGCAGAGTTTGGCCCTGAGCATTTTAAAAAAGTATGGTATGAGCAGAAAAATTTAAATAGCATTATGGAAAAAACAGTTCCCCTTTCAGATAAAGAAGTGTTTGATATAACTGGTTTAAATTATTTGTTGAAAAACTGTATACCAGATGTGAAACCCATACAATCCATTACGCGTTTTCCCGGTGGCTATTCCAATTTAACCTACAGCATTCAAACAGACAACCAACAATTTGTCATGCGAATGGCACCGCCGGGTGCCAATATAAAATCGGCACATGATATGGAGCGGGAATACAAAGTGCTCCAATTATTAAAACCGCATTTTAGTCAAGTGCCGCAAACTGTCATATACTCAACTGATACAAGCATCACTGGTGCTTCGTTTTATATTATGGAACAATTAGATGGAACTATTTTAAGGGCCCACAATGCCCCTAAAATGAAACTAACACCTACTCAATTTGAATATTGCGCAAAGCAATTGATTGAAACATTGGTGCAGTTGCATGCCATAGATATTAACGCATCAGGATTAATTGATTTAGGTAAACCGGAAGGTTATGTTAACAGGCAAGTAGCCGGTTGGATTAAAAGATATTATGCTGCAGAAACCGATACCATTGAGTCCATGAACGCCGTTGCAGCATGGCTAACAAAATATCAGCCCAAAGCACAGGCAGCAACACTATTGCACAATGATTTTAAATACGACAATATTGTTTTCAGTAAGGATTTAACAAAAGTGATAGGCGTATTAGATTGGGAAATGGCAACCGTGGGTGATCCATTGATGGATCTGGGCGCCATGCTGGCTTATTGGTTTGAAGCCAATGAAGAACCAATTTTTAAGCAATACAACTGTACCTGGCTACCCGGGAATTTAACAAGAAATGAAATTGTTTCTATGTATACAAGCCTCACCAACAGAGATGTCTCTGATATTTATTTTTATTACACTTTCGGCTTGTTTAAAAATGCAGTTATTGCACAACAGATTTACCACCGACATAAACAGGGCTTTAGTACCGATGAGAGATTCGGGGCTTTATTACCAATGATTCAATTACTAGGCAGTAAGGCTTTAAAAGCAACCAGACAATATTAATCGTCTCTTCTTCTGTACAATCCACCCCGCCAATTGTATTTGGCAGACTTGTATTCCTCGTATTGCTGGCCAATATAATAACCCAGTTCAAGATCGTTTAATAATTTTACCAAACCATAGGCAGGACGATAGCGTCGCATAAAAGTATCCAGTTCAGGTGACTGAAGTCCCGTAATTTTCTTTACAAAAATTTTGGTAAAGCGGCTGTTTACATATTTCTCCTCTTCCTCTTCTATCAATCTTTTTTGCAAGGTTAAAATACTTCTATTCCGTTTTACCCTGAACATATTAATGATCCCTTCCAAATCAAAACCCACAGATGCCCCTGGATTATAATTGGGACTGGACACAACACCTAAACTCGGTTTTTTAAAGTTGAAGACTTTGGCATAATCCTGTCGGTTCATCATAGAATCGTACCGATAATAATTATTGCGCACTTTCACTTCGGGTAAATCAAAAGCCCTAACATGAATCATTACATTGAAACGCTCCAGATTGCTGATGGTATCTACCGGATATTTCATGGTAGATTTTCCAATCAGGGAGAACCAGATAGAATCTGTTTTTAAAAGCATGGGGACCAGCTTTAAAGTAACCTGCTGCTATGCTGGTCACTTACGCGAAACAGAAGAGAATAACCTGAAGCAGGCCCCTGCCCTGTTGATCGGCACACCTGGTCGCCTCGCTGATCATATAAGGAGAGGTAATATCACAACAGCCAGTATTGAAACATTGATACTTGATGAATTTGATAAATCACTGGAACTGGGTTTTCTTGATGAGATG
>CALEST010000082.1 GCA_937907555.1 uncultured Sediminibacterium sp. | reverse complement strand
TCCAATTCAGCCAAAGGCTGCAATGGGATGGTATTTACAACAGGAATTTCTACATCAAAAGGCACACTCATGTCTAGGTTAATAGCAGCTTTTAACTGTATTACCGCCTGCTGGAATGAGGCTTTAGCACTTACCAATGAACTGCTGTCACGGGCCAATTGTGCTTCAATCTCTGCTGTGCTTAATTCAGGTAAAGTTCCCGCATCCACTCTCTTGCGGGTAAAGCCCAATTGAGAAGCGGATTGACCAACTTGAACCTCCGCAATAGCAATTTGTTGTTTGGCTGCTACTACCTGCAAATAAAAAGTAGCGATACTTAAAGAAACATCGTTGGTAATTCTTTCGATATCTGCCAGGGCCGCCTGCGCATTAAATCCGGCAATCTGCTTGTCTGCTTTTAATGCCCCCCAGTTAAAAACGGTGGCATTCACATTCAGGTTCAATTGCTGGAACAATAATTGAGTGGTGGTAAATAAGTTGGTGGTAGGGTCAATGGATCTACCAAACTGAGTACCCACATTCGTATTGGCACTGGCCGAAGGATATTGAGCCAGTTTAGTACGCTCTACCTCCAATGCTGCCAAACGTGCCTGAACATCCGCCTGCTTAACAGAAATATTGTTTTTGGCAGCGTATTCAACACAGCGCTGCAGGTTCCATTTGTCTGTTGAAGGCTGGGCCATTAATTGCCCTCCCAACGTAAAACAACCGAACACGGTTAAAAGTAAATTCCTCATAGAACAAAAATAAGTTATTCAGCGAGGCTTTTACAGAATTTAGACAGACGGAAAGGAAAGGGATGGTTTTGTGTTTATAATAGTATGAAAGGCATTACACCCCTATTTTACCCTTTTTTTAGCCGTTGACTAATGAAATAAACTGCCATAAAGGCGGCAAGCACCCCAGTTCCTATCAGGGCAGTATGCGGTGTTTGAATGGCAATACTCACCCCAACAAAGCAATACGTAGCCATAAAAATCAACGGTAACAGGGGAAATAATTTCATTTTATAAATGCCAGTACCATCCAAATGCTTGGTTTCCTTTCTTAATTTAAATATGGTTGCACTGGAAGCCACCATACCAAAACAGTCCAGAAAGATGGTAAAGTTTAGAATGGCATCAAAGGTTTGGGCGAAAAATAAAATAATCAGACAGGTAGCAGCAAATACAGTAAGCGAAACCACCAAGACTCCGTTCTTTTCATTTTGTTTTGAAAATATTTTAGGGATGGAACCTTCGTCACTCATGGCAAACATCACCCTTGGGTTACTCATCAGCAAAGCATTCACATAAGCCAGCACACCAAAAAACAAAAAGAACGAAAACACAGCTGCTCCTTTTGGTCCAAAGACTTTATTAATTACAGCATATGCAATTTCTCTCTCTCCTTTCATCTGCTCAAATCCTACAATCTGGTAGTAGCTATAATTTACCAGCAAGTAGAGCACAATGATGATGGCTATTCCGAAGAAAATGCCTCTGGGAATATTCCGTGCAGGGTTTTTTACTTCAGATCCAAAATTGATGGTTTGCTGATAGCCCCCATACGTAAAGGAAACAGCAATTAAACTATACCCCAGACTTTGTATCCAGCTCATCTCGGGGGTGGGGGGGATTGAAGCTGAAGCAGACTCAGCAATGGCTGCGGCCGAACCAGCATCGTAAGGGAACAACAAGGCCGCAATCAAAACTAGAATCATTCCAATTTTAATAATCATCAGAATATTCTGTGCGCGGGAACTCATTTTTAGTCCACGCAGATTAATCAGATAAAATAAAATGATGGCGCCTGCACTTAACAATGCTTTGTCTACATCGGTCCATGGAGTACCCGGAAAAAGTTTGGCAATATATCCACTACCAATAATGGCAACCACACTTAAGCTGGCTGCATTGCTGATTAAAATAATGCAGTTGATAGCAAATGCTATACTCGGATGATAGGCATAAGAGAATACTTTATAGTACCCACCCGTTGCCGGAAACCGGCTGCCGATTTCTGCATAGGTTAGTGCCCCACAAAAAGCCACAAATCCGCCCATTAACCAAGCTGTAAAATAAACGGAAGGCTCAATGGCATGCTGTGCACTGGTTGCAGCCGATCTGAAAATTCCCATACCAATCACCAGACCCACTACAATCATGGTGAAACTAAAAACATTTAGTTGTTGATTCCCTTTCATAAGGATAAATATATACATTTGCTGCGTTACTGGTTCATCTGCCTCAGTCAGATGATTAAAAGGGAAGTCCGGTGTAAATCCGGCGCTATCCCCGTAGCTGTAACCCATGCCTTAGGGCAAACTTTTGAATCACTACAACCACTGTCTTGGTTTTATCAGGATGGGAAGGACCTTCAAAAGGTGGGGAGCCAGAAGACCTGCCAATAACAAACAAGTATTCACGGCTTTCGGGTGAAAAGCATGGAATCTAAAGTGCTGCTGCAGCAGTAGTTTATTTTTCGCCGTTTTTTTATTTTCCTGGAAGCTCATTGTTAACCTTAAACGAAATGGACAATGAGCAAAAAATTAACGCTCTTCCTAACCTTGCTGTCAGGTGCTAACCTGTATGCACAAAAAGACAGTCTGAGCACCAGTGTGCTGGACGAAGTAGTAGTAACTGCCAATAAGCAGGAACAGAAACAAAGCACAACCGGTAAAGTAATTACGGTAATCGGACCTGCTGAGCTCTCTAA
>CALEST010000081.1 GCA_937907555.1 uncultured Sediminibacterium sp. | reverse complement strand
TTACACCAAGCCAAGGTGGGAAAAGAAAATAGATTCTGTTTTAATCAGAAAGGGCATTGAAAGCTGGTGCCCGTTGCAAAAGGTGGAAAGACAATGGTCGGACCGAAAGAAAATTATTGAAGAGCCGCTTTTTAAATCTTATGTTTTTGTTAGAATTGATGATACAGAAAGGTCCAAAGTTCTGATGACCGACGGCGCCTTGAATTTTGTTTATTATTTAGGTAAGCCTGCTGTTATTAAAGATGAAGAAGTAGAAAACATTAAACTATACCTTGCCGAAAAAGACGCCAAAATTACCATCATCTCAGATGAAGGTTTTTCAAGTGGCGATTTAGTTAAAGTAAATTACGGGGTATTCATGGATCAGGAAGGAACGGTAGTAAGAGGCGGAAGAAAAAAAGTATATGTACAGTTACAAGGTCTGGGACAAGTAATGATAGTGGAATTTCCCGCTACTTTTCTTACGGTAAAATAAGTAAGTCTTATAAATTCCAGTCCACAATCTGATTGGCCCATTCTGCTCTGTAGGGGGTACTAATCCTGATATAATTATCTGTATATCCCTCCATCATACCTTCTTTATTAAATGCTTCAAATAAAACAGGACGATTGGTTCCTGAATGTTGCTGTGTAAAATACTGCAACTTCATATAAGACAAATTCCGGAGGGTTTTATTGCGCTCATTACGAACAGAAACGGGAACCACAGGTTTTATTTCCAGCGCTTTGGTATTGTCTCTTTCAGAATAGGTAAAGACATGCAAATAAGATACATCCAGCGAATGAATAAAGTCGAAGGTTTCTTTAAAATCTTCATCCGTTTCTCCGGGAAAGCCTACAATTACATCTACTCCAATGGCTGCATGAGGCATCAATTGTTTAATCAGAGCCACTTTTTCTGCATACAATGCACGCTTATACCTTCTTCTCATCAGCCCAAGTATATTGTCTGATCCGCTTTGCAGAGGAATATGAAAATGAGGCATGAACTGGTCGCTGTTTGCTACCCATTCAATTAATTCATTGGTAATAAGATTCGGTTCTATGGAAGATATTCTGTAGCGTTCTATTCCTTTTACTTCGTCCAATGCTTTTACCAGATCGGTAAAACTTTCCTGGTGCTGTTTGTCTCCGTTAGGACCTTTTCCGAAATCTCCCAAATTAACCCCAGTCAAAACAATTTCTTTTACCCCGTCTGCCGCCAATTTCTCTGCATTCATTATTACATTGGCAATACTATCACTTCGGCTCTTACCTCTGGCCATAGGAATCGTGCAAAAGGAACAGTTGTAATCGCACCCATCCTGCACTTTTAAAAAGGTTCGGGTACGGTCGTTCTGTGAAAAGGAGGCATTGAATCCGCTCACTTCACTGATATCACAACTGCAAATTTTAGCCGGGTCGTTGGTTTTGGTCAGGTTGCCGATATGTTCTGCTATATTGAATTTTTCAGCAGCCCCCAATACCAGGTCTACTCCGGGGATACCGGCAATTTCCTTTGGTTTTAACTGGGCGTAACAGCCAGTAATGATAACGAAACTTTCAGGAGCTTTGCGCTGAATCCTGCGCACAATCTGGCGACATTCCTTATCCGCATTGTCGGTAACAGAACAAGTGTTGATTACATATACATCTGCTACCTCATCAAAGTCTTTTTTCTCAAAACCTTCTTTCTCCATTAACCTGCTCAGGGTGGAGGTTTCAGAAAAATTCAGCTTACAGCCAAGGGTGTGAAATGCTACTGTTTGTTTTTGATTCATGCCGGCGCAAAGTTAAGACAGGCTTTTGAAATAACCGCTTCACAATTGAAAGCCGGCAACAGGCATTCAAATTCATAGGATTACAGGTGTAAAAACTTTCTTAAAATGGCCGAATCCCCCCTTTGTATTTCAATTTTCACCTATAATAAGTTATGTTTGCCAGTCTTTAAAAACCAAAACAAATATGCAGTTTAACAAGATTAATAACATTATTGGCTGGGTGGTTTTTGCAATTGCCAGCTTGGTTTATACACTTACTGCGGAAGCGGGCGGAAGCTTATGGGATTGTGGTGAGTTTGTAAGTAGCTGTTTCAAGCTTCAGATACCCCATCCTCCGGGCGCCCCTTTATTTGTTATTCTGGGTAGAATTTTCATTATTCTTTTTGGAGATGATCCAATGAGTGCTGCCAAAGCAGTAAATATGATGAGTGCGATGGCAAGCGCATTTACCATTCTTTTTCTCTTCTGGACCATTACCCACTTTGCCCGTAGAATTATGGAGGTAAAGACTTCAGATACCATTGGAAGTTATCAGATCTGGAGTATTATGGGTGCGGGTGTTGTAGGCGCACTGGCTTATACTTTCAGTGATTCATTCTGGTATAGTGCTGTTGAAGGAGAAGTGTATGCACTTTCTTCTTTCTTTACTGCCATTGTATTTTGGGCCATTTTAAAATGGGAGAATCATGCAGATGAGCCAGGTGCAGACCGCTGGATTGTATTTATATTCTTTATGATGGGATTGTCAATCGGGGTTCACTTACTGAACCTGTTAACCATCCCTGCCATTGTAATGGTTTATTATTTTAAGAAGCGCGAAAACTTTAATTATACCTTAATCCGTTCCTGGTTTATTAAATTGGTTATCATCGGAGGTGTATTGGCTTTCTTCGGTGCTTTGGTTAGTGCCGCAGCAGAAGCTACCGATAATGTGGGTATGGATGGAACAGTAGCGGGATTAATGATTTTAGCTACCCTGTTGGGTGTGGGGTTCCTGTTCCTAATAGAAAAATGGAAGCCCGAACAAAAATCCTACTTCGGTGGAATGTATATCTTCTTCGTTATTGGATGTATTATTACAGGTGTTGTTCAGGTAGGTGTAATTCAGTACTCAATTAAACTGGCCGGATCTTTTGATCGTTGGATGGTGAATGGAGCGGGATTGCCTTTCTTTACAGGATTTACGCTATTCTTTGTTATTGTTGCTGCGCTTTTATGGCAGGGATTAAGAGTTGCTGCCAAAAGAGCCTGGCCTTATTTAACACTGGCCATCTGGTGTATTAGTTTCATGTTTATTGGTTACAGTACTTATTTAACCACCATGATTCGCAGTAGCGCCAATCCTTCAGTTGACATGTACAATGTAGACAATCCAATGAGTCTGGTGGGTTATCTGGGAAGAGAGCAGTACGGTGATTTTCCATTGTTATATGGTCAGAAGTTTACCGCACAACCCGTAGATTTAA
>CALEST010000080.1 GCA_937907555.1 uncultured Sediminibacterium sp. | reverse complement strand
GGCACTTATGTTTTTCAGGCAGAGGGTATTGACTATTTAGGCAATCGTGTTTATAAAAAAGGAACAGCGGTACTCATTAGATAGTTAATTTTGTGCCAAGCCTTTTTTATGAGAAAAACAATACTAATTACCGGTGCAACTGCCGGATTTGGAAAAGCCACTGCTGAATTATTTGCTGCATCCGGATGGAACTGCATTATTACCGGTAGAAGAAAAGAAAGATTAACAGCATTGGCTAAAGAGTTGACCAATCAATATAAAATTGAAGTACTTCCGCTATGTTTTGATGTGCAAAACAGAAAACAAGTATTTGATGCAATAGAACAGTTGCCTGCGCAATGGAAATCCATTGATGTGTTGTTGAACAATGCCGGCCTGGCGTTGGGCAGAGACTCTTTTGAAGCAGCCAATTTAGACGACTGGGAAACCATGATTGACACCAATCTGAAAGGATTGATGTATGTTTCTAAGGCTGTATTGCCCTTGATGATCGAAAAAAAACAGGGACATATTATTAATATCGGTTCA
Source organism: uncultured Sediminibacterium sp. (assembly GCA_937907555.1). GTDB lineage: Bacteria > Bacteroidota > Bacteroidia > Chitinophagales > Chitinophagaceae > Sediminibacterium. The sequence goes on along the minus strand of CALEST010000080.1, from coordinate 4,058 downwards.
ACCGCCGGCAAGGAAGTGTACAAGGACGGCAACGGATACTGCGCCACCAAACACGCTGTGGACGCCATTTCCAAAGCCATGCGCATCGATCTGCTTCAGCACCGCATTAAAGTAACAGCCATACATCCCGGTGCTGCTGAAACGGAATTTTCTATTGTTCGTTTTAAAGGGGATGAACAAAAAGCAGATGCTGTATATGATGGTTATCAGGCATTGCAGGCTAAAGACATTGCCGATATTGTTTACTATGTTGCTCATTTACCACCACATGTATGCATCAACGATTTAGTAGTTACCTGTTTATCTCAAGCCAATTCTTTTTACCTGCACAAATAAGTATATGCAAACCATCGGCCAACCCAATCGACTTACTGCTTTATTAGGCATTCAGTATCCCATTATACAAGCGGGTATGATCTGGGCAAGTGGCTGGAAACTGGCCAGTGCAGTCAGCAATGCAGGAGGCCTGGGTATTATAGGCGCCGGTTCTATGTATCCGGATGTTTTAAGAGAACATATCCGTCAATGCAAAGCAGCCACTGCTAATCCCTTTGCAGTAAATATTCCTTTATTGTATCCGGATCTGGATCAGTTGATACAAATTATTATTGAAGAAAAAGTACCGATTGTTTTTACCAGTGCAGGTAATCCAAAAACCTATACCGGATTGTTTAAATCGCATGGGATTACCGTGGTGCATGTGGTTAGCAGTTCCAAATTTGCATTGAAAGCTCAGGAAGCCGGTTGTGATGCCGTGGTAGCTGAAGGCTTTGAAGCAGGTGGGCACAACGGCAGAGAAGAAACCACCACATTGGTATTGATTCCTGCAGTGCGCAAAAAAATCACCATTCCTTTGATTGCAGCAGGCGGTATTGCAACAGGTCAGCAAATGTATGCTGCCGTTGCGCTGGGAGCAGATGGTGTGCAGGTTGGGAGTCGTTTTGTTTGTACACCGGAAGCTTCTTCCCATATTCATTTTAAAGAAGCAGTAGTAGCCGCAGGAGAAGGCGATACACAATTGAGTCTTAAAAAATTAGTGCCTGTTCGCTTACTGAAAAATGAATTCTTTCAACAAGTAGCAGATGCAGAAAAACGCGGTGCGGATGAAGCTGAACTTTCGCACTTGTTAGGCAGGGCCCGCGCTAAAAAAGGCATGTTCGAAGGAGACCTGAAAGAAGGAGAACTGGAGATTGGTCAGGTAGCGGCTTTGATCCACGAAATAAAACCAGCAGCAGATATTGTTGCAGAAATGATTCATGAGTATAACGCCTGTGTAGATCGCTTACCGAAGCTTTAGCCAAAATCAATTTCGGTATTGTCACCAATGTTCAGGCTGCGGCTTAATCCTTTTACCGAAGCATCACTTCCAATTAAAGAGTTATCCAATACCACTTCAAACAAGCTGGTATAAGATCCGATAATGCTGTCTCTGATAATGGAGTGCTTTACGGTTGTATTGGCACCAATGGCCACATGCGGCCCGATGATGGAATGTGAAATATCGCAACCCGATGCAATACTTACCGGAGGGATGATGATGGTGTCTTTAAAATCGTGTATGTACTGAATATTGCCACCAAATTTTTTCAGTAGTGTAGCATTGCTTTCAAGCAGGCTTTCCTTCTTACCGCAATCAAACCAATTCTTCACTTTGAAAGACTGGAATTTAGCTCCCCGCTGTATCATGCAATCCAGTGCATCGGTCAGGTTGTATTCTCCCTGGGTTTTAATATCCTGCATAAATAAGTGATGCAGACACTCAAACAAATAATGGGTTTCCTTGATCTTGTACAATCCCACCAATGCCATATTGCTCTTGGGTATGGCTGGCTTCTCTACTACCTGCTCTATAAATCCGTCTTCGCCAATGGTGGCTACACCAAAATTTCTGGGATCATCAACCTTCTTCACCCCCAGCATACTATATGGGCTCTCTACTACTTCTTTTACATCGTATTCGCAAATGGTATCTCCCAGTACAACAAATACTTCGTCGTTCCCTACAATGGATTTGGTCAGTTCTATGGCATGCCCTGTTCCCTGGCGCTCATTCTGAAAAACAAAATGGGTAGTTAGGTCAGGATAAGTTTGTTTAACATAGTCCTGAATTTTTTCGCCCAAATAGCCTACAATAAAAATAAATTCATGGATTCCCGCTTCTCTTAACTGATCTACAATAAAGCTTAGAATGGTTTTGCCCGCAATTGGAATCAATGCCTTGGGTTGGGTATAGGTATGGGGTCTAAGTTTCGTTCCTGCTCCTGCTACGGGTATAATCGCTTTCATAAGGTCAAATGGGGCTGTAAAATAGTAAATAACGCGTAAATTTGACAAAAATACACTTCATGCAGAGAGATACACTGGTTTTTGACCTGATTAGAAAAGAATTAGAAAGACAAAGACACGGAATTGAATTGATTGCTTCAGAAAATTTTACCAGTCTGCAGGTAATGCAGGCCATGGGCAATGTGATGACCAATAAATATGCTGAAGGGTATCCGGGAAGAAGATATTATGCCGGTTGTGAAATTGTAGATCAGACAGAACAATTGGCCATTGACCGTTTAAAAGAAATTTTTGGTGTGGAATACGCCAACGTGCAGCCACATAGTGGTGCACAGGCAAACGCTGCCGTTGCACTGGCTGTTTTGCAACCAGGCGATGCTACTTTGGGCTTAGACCTGAGCATGGGCGGACACTTGACCCATGGCAGTGCCGTGAACTATTCCGGTAAATTGTATCGTCCGCATTTTTATGGCGTTACCAGAGAAGAGGGATTGATTGATTACGAAATGCTGGAAGCAAAAGCCCGCGAAGTAAAACCTAAATTAATTTATTGTGGTGCTTCTGCCTATAGCAGAGACTGGGATTATGCCAGAATCAGAAGAGTGGCCGATGAAGTAGGGGCCCTGGTATTGGCCGATATTGCACACCCTGCAGGATTGATTGCCAAGAAACTACTAAACGCTCCTTTTGAGCATTGTCATTTTGTTACTTCTACTACGCATAAAACTTTACGCGGACCCAGAGGAGGCGTTATCATGATGAACAAGGATTTTGAAAATCCATGGGGTCTGAAAGACGTGAAGGGCAATATCAGAATGATGAGCAATCTGCTAGACATGGCGGTTTTCCCGGGTATTCAGGGTGGACCCTTACAGCACGTAATTGCTGCTAAAGCGGTTGCCTTCGGTGAAATTTTATCCGATGAATTCCTGGTTTACCAGCAGCAGGTGCAGAAGAATGCACAAGCCATGGCAAAAGAATTTGTAGACAGAGGCTATCATATCATTAGTGGGGGTACCGACAACCACCTGATGCTGATTGATCTGAGAAATAAAAATATCAGCGGTAAAAAAGCAGAACAGGTATTGGTTCAGGCCGATATTACTGCCAATAAAAACATGGTGCCCTTCGATGACAAGTCTGCTTTTGTTACATCCGGTATTCGTTTTGGAGTGCCTGCCATTACAACCAGAGGTATGAAAGAAACCCATATGCCTTTTGTGGTAGACGCCATTGACCGCGTTCTGATGAATGCAGACGATACTGCTGTAATTGGTGTTGTTCGCAAGGAAGTAAATGCCTTTATGGAACAATTTATTTTATACCCTGAAATGGGCTAAACCATATTTATGTTACAAAGAATTCAAAGTATCTGGTTATTACTGGCTGCCAGCCTGAGTGGATTGAGTACCCGGTTTTCTTTTTTCAGTGGCAATAGAATGAATACTTCTAGCAACGAAAAAGAATGGGTAGAATTTACTGCTTTGGAAAGCAGTTTTACTTCCATCATAGCCATCGCATTGGCTGTGGCGGCACTGGTAACCATTTTCATGTACAAAGATCGCAAAAGACAATTGATGGTTACACTTGCCTTACTGGTAGTATCGGGAATTCAGATTGCCTTGTATTACAGTGCCAGCAATGGTTTTACTGAATCCAAAACAGACCTGACCTCCCTGATTAGTTTTGCCATACCCGTATTTTTTGTACTGGCAGCAGTGGGGATTTACAAAGACGAACAACTGGTAAAAAACGCCGATCGGCTTAGATAA
>CALEST010000079.1 GCA_937907555.1 uncultured Sediminibacterium sp. | reverse complement strand
AACAGCAGAAGAAGGAATTGGTGTTGGAGTAGTGATACCAGGGAAAGTTCCCGCTGGCAACAATGCCAGGAATGGATTACCGGCAATTACACCTGCAAAAGCAGAACGCAAATCAGCATTGGTTTCATCACCATAAGTATTAACACCATCGTAATTTGGATCTGTTAAACGGTTTCCGGGAACCACATTACCATTCGGGTTGGCAGACAATGGAGAGCGCAGATAGTTGCCATTGTTATTGGCTAACCAATCCTGAGCCTGTACAAACTGAAGATTCATTTTGTATGCCCACTTCTCATTGATTTTTTTCGCGAAACGAACGCTCCAGTCGTAATAAGGAGATCTTGGACGCTGCTTATTATCAACATGGTTAACCCCAGACTTAATCTGGAAACTCAAGCCCTGATATTTGAAAGGACTTTTACTGTTAATCAACAAAGTACCGTTGGTACCACCCGGGCCATACAATGCAGAAGATGCACCTTGTAAAAGCTCCATGTTCTCAACGTCTAATTCTGTTAAGCCAATGATATTTCCCACAGAGAAATTCAATCCAGGTGCCTGGTTGTCCATACCATCCACAATCTGGTTCAAACGCGTGTTACCACTGCTGTTGAAACCACGTGTACCCACACTGGTAAAAGTTAAACTGGCAGATACAACGTCTACTCCTTTCAAAGTAGCAATCATATCATAATAGTTGGCAGCAGGAGTATTTCTGATGGCAGCTGGTCCGATTCTTTCAATAGAAACCGGCGATTCAAGAATACGCTCAGGTACTCTTGATGCAGAAACAACAATCTCATCGCCCAATGTGAAAGCTGTTTCCAGCTCAACAACAATATCCTGATTGTTATCCTTTACAACAACTTCCTTGGCTGAATAACCTACAGAAGAAATCACAAGGGTAAAAGGTAATTTTTGAACAGTGGAAAATTTAAAACTTCCTTTGTCATCGGTATAGGTACCTGCAGTACCTCCTTTAACTGAAATTGAAACCGCAGAAAGGAGTTCTTTGGTCTTTCCATTTTTTACACTGCCGGAAACGGTTGTCTGCTGAGCCATTACTGAAATACTCAATAAAAGCGCAAAGATAGACAAGCCGAAATGGGTTAATAGTCTTCTCATATTGGCAATTTTAGTTTGAATTGTAAGGCAAAATAATGTATGTTCCCCTCACATAAAAATTTAATTTGTACAATAAATCAGCGGTTTGTGGACAAATTTTAATGGAGCAGGTAGGTTTTAGAAAAATAGCGGTCTAATTTTGGGAAATGGCACAGTATAATTTCCCCGATCAAACTGGTTTTTACAGAGGTAAAGTAAGAGATGTTTATTCCATTGGCAGCCAGTGGCTGGTAATGGTTGCGAGTGACCGGATTTCTGCATTCGATGTTATTTTACCCAGGACCATTCCCTACAAAGGTCAGGTACTGAATCAGATAGCTGCATACATGCTTCAACAGACCACTGATATCTGTCCTAACTGGTTAATGGATTCACCGGCCCCCCATGTTTCCATAGGCAGAAGATGTGAACCCTTTAAAATTGAAATGGTAGTAAGGGGAAACCTGGTAGGCCATGCCTGGCGAACTTACCAGTCAGGAAACCGAACCATTTGCGG
>CALEST010000078.1 GCA_937907555.1 uncultured Sediminibacterium sp. | reverse complement strand
CGGTATCTACAAAAGCAATGGATTTGCTGTCCGGAGACCAGGCAGGAGTGAAGTAAAATTTCTTGTTGGGCATTTTAAAAGACTGAGCTGTCTGTAAACCAAACTGATCTTTTACTACCAATTGGTATTCGCCACTTTCATCGGAGAACCAGGCAATTTTTTGACCATCCGGAGACCATACCGGAGAACGGTCAGCCGATGCGGTACTGTTGCTGATATTTTTCCAGTCCCCGTTTTCTTTGGGCACGGTAAATATTTCGCCTCTGCTTTCAAACAAAGCCCGCTTTCCGCTAGGAGATAGGCTGGCATTGATTAAGTTGGCGCCAGTGATATTGTTCCAGCGAGGTCTGCCCCAGTTTAAGTCTGCTTTTACCGTAATAATGAGACGGCTGGTTTTTTGTGTAGCAATATCATAGCTATGCAAATAGCCGCCTTGTTCAAATATCAGTTTGTTGTTTGCTGCAGAAACATTTTTGATATCAAAATCCTTAAAGAAAGTAATCTGTTTTTGTGTCTTTGTTTTAGGATCATAGGACCAGATATTGTTGATATAATCCTGTTCAGATAAGAAATACAAAATGCCATTGTTCCAGGTGGGGGCTGTATGTCTCTCCTTGTTTCCCTGAACGGTTTTGGTGGTTTCATAGTTCTTCATATTGAACAGCCAGATGGGTTGCGCCTGCCCTCCTCTGTAATTCCGCCATTCCGGATCCCAGAAGCTGTAGGGCTGATAAGCCATGGTAGATCCGTCAGGGGAAAGACTGCCTACAAATCCAAAAGGCAATGGCAATGCTTCCGGTGTTCCACCCTTTATATCTACTTTAAAAAACTTGGTGTTTACAGTAGGGTAGCCTGCTCTGCCAGAAGTAAAATAAACCGATTGTCCATCGGGCATCCATCCCTGTGCAATATCTGCACCTGGATGCCAGGTTAATCTCTTCGGTGCACCACCATCAATGGGTACAATAAAAACGTCTGAATTGCCGTCGTACTGACCTGTGAATGCTACCCATTTACCGTCCGGACTAATTTTAGGAGAGCTCTCTGAGCCAATGGCACTGGTTAACCTGCGGGCATCACCCCCATTGTGATCTACTACCCATAAATCGTCAGCGTGTACAAATACAATATGTTCTTTACTGGCATTAGGCTGTCTTAATAACATAGTGCCTTGTGCAAATAAAGTGCCTGTGAAAAACAAGCCAAAGCCTGTAATGAAAGCTTTTTTAAAAGAGAAGCTTTTCCGTTGCATAGGAATTCATTTTGGTAAAGAAGAATAAGATACAATACCTGAATGAAGACTGCAAATAAAAACCCGACCATTTTAATTTGGTCGGGTTCATTATTATTTTCGCAACAAAACATGCGATTGAATTAAGCTATAAAACTCAAATCAGTTAAATTAGAATCTTTCTAACTTAGAGAAGAAGAAATCTGCTTCAATAATAGCATTTTCATCGCTATCACTTCCGTGAACGGCGTTTTCTCCTACAGAAGCTGCAAATAATTTACGGATGGTACCTTCAGCTGCCTGTGCAGGATTGGTAGCACCAATAAGAGTTCTGAAATCAGCTACTGCATTTTCCTTTACCAAAACAGCCGCAACAATTGGGCCGCTGCTCATAAAATCAACCAACTCTCCGAAAAAAGGACGCTCTCTGTGAATATCATAAAACAAACCAGCCTGTTCTTTGGTTAAGCGAGTCCATTTCATGGCTTTGATAGAAAAACCAGCTTTGATAATTTGATCTAAAATTGCACCAGTGTAACCTTTTTGGGTAGCATCTGGCTTAATCATGGTAAATGTTTGATTGCTCATATTGTTAAATTTCGGCGCAAAAGTAAGGAATAGCAAGGGGTTGAACGGTAATCAAACCCTAAAATTTCAATAAAATCCACAAAATCTTTTGAGAGTCTAATGAAGAAACTGCATTTTTGCCCGATTATATGCAACTGATTAGTGAATTCTATCCTTTATTAAAAACACCCAGGAATATTGTTATTACCATGCACCAGAAGCCGGATGGCGATGCAATGGGATCTACACTGGGTCTGTATCATTTTCTCCACAACAGCGGACACCAGGTAACAGTGATTTCGCCCACCAATTGGGCTGATTTTCTGGATTGGATGCCCGGAGTAGACAAAGTTTTGAATTTTGAAGCCAATAAAGAGAAATGCCTTGCATTGCTGGACAATGCAGAGATTTTATTTTGTCTGGACTTTAATATTTTCCACAGAACCAAGCACCTGGCACCGCATCTCGCCAGCGCCAAAGCCATCAAGGTTTTGATTGATCATCATGAGCAGCCCGATGAAGTTAATTTTCATTATGGCATTAGTGATACCGGTAAAAGTTCTACCTGTGAAATGGTGTATGATTTTATTGTGGAAGCGGGCGGTAGAGACCAATTGACACAGGATATTGCCACTTGCATTTACACAGGTACCATGACCGATACGGGTTCATTCCGTTTCCCCGCCACCAAAGCCAGTGTGCATCGCATGATTGCAGAGCTAAAAGACACTGGATTTGATCATACAGCAGTTCACAATCATGTTTACGACAATTTCATGGAAAGCCGTTTGCGCTTTATTGGTTTTGCCTTGTTAAACAGAATGGAAGTTTTGTATGAATACAACACGGCAATCATGTATATTCACCAAGCAGATTTGCAGAAGTATCATATTAAGACCGGAGACACAGAAGGATTGGTGAATTATCTGTTAACAATTAAAGGAATCCGCTTTGGAGCCATTGTAATTGACAGAACCGAAGAAAGAAAATGGAGTTTCCGAAGTAAAGGAGGATTTGATGTGAACCAGTTCGCCAGAAAACATTTTGAAGGCGGCGGACACGCAAATGCTTCCGGTGGAAGAAGCGATGAATCTGTAGAAAAAACAGTAGAAAAATTTAAACAAGTTATTCAAGCGTATAAAACCCAACTACAATAAAAATGAGGAGAATTATCGTACCGCTATTTTCAGCGGCTGTATTGTTTGCAAGTTGTAATCAATATGAAAAAACACCTACTGGTCTTGCCTATAAGATTGAAAAAGGTTCCAGTAAGGATTTATTAAAGCAAGGTCAGTTTGTAAAGATGCATGTTGAATACAAGCTTCCTGCAAAAGATTCCTTACTAAGCAGTTCATTTGGTAGAATCCCTGTTTATTTCATGGTGGATTCTGCTCAGAAAGCCAAGCATAGCTTTATTGAAATCATTAATCAGTGTGCTCCTGGTGACAAAGTTGAATTTGTAATGAGTGTTGACTCCCTTAAGAAATTCGGTATGTTGGAGTACAACAATATCTTTAAAGAGAAAGATCAGATTAACGGAAGAGTAGAAGTGATGAAAGTTTTTGCCACTCAGGAACTGATGATGGCAGATTATAAGGCGGAAATGGAAAAGGAAAGAACCCGTGAAATCAAGGAATTGAAAGATCATATTGCTAAGAAGAATATCAAAGCTCAAGAATTGCCTTCAGGCGTATTTGTAGAAGTAGCAAGTGCCGGAGATGCAGCTGCTAAAGCTGATTCAGGTAAGCAGGTTTCTGTTATGTACAGAGGTACCTTCCTGGATGGTAAGAAATTTGATGGCAATATGGATACCGATTCTCCTAACAGACAACCCCTTGTGTTTGTGATTGGATCCGGTGGCGTTATCAGAGGATTGGAAGATGGACTAAAATCATTTGCCAAAGGTGGCAAGGGAAAAATCTTTATTCCTGCAATGTTGGGATATGGACCTAATGGAAGTGCTCCGGTAATTCCTCCTTATGCTGCGCTGGTATTTGATGTTGAAGTGTTGGATGTGCAAACTCCTGTGCCTCAGCCAGCAGGTATGCCTGGTCAACCTGGTCAGCCACAGAGATAATAGGAACGATATTACAATAGAAAATGCCCTTCAGTTATTGAGGGGCATTTTTTTTAGGCAATAAGAATCGAAAAAGAATATTTAGTCATAGACTTTCCTGTACAATGTAATCGCCTGCATGGCTTCTTTTACATCGTGCACCCTTAAGATATGGGCTTTGTTCATCAGCCCCATGGTGTGTAATACAGTGGTTCCGTTCAATGATTCTTCGGGGGTAATCCCCAATGTTTTGTAAATGGTTGATTTTCTGGAAACGCCCAGCAGCAAGGGTTTCTGGAGAATCTGAAGTGCGTTTAAATTTTTAATCAGGGCAAAATTATCCTCCGGGATTTTACCGAAACCAAAACCAGGATCAATGATAATATCCAGAATGCCGGCCTGTTGGCAGGCATCAATTCTTTCAATAAAATATTCCAGCAGGGCATCGGTAATATTTTCATAAGGCAATTTCTGGTGCATGGTTTCCAGATTGCCACTGCTATGCATACAGATATAGGGCACTTTTAATTCAGCAACTGTAGAAAGCATTTCTTTAA
>CALEST010000077.1 GCA_937907555.1 uncultured Sediminibacterium sp. | reverse complement strand
AAAAAGTAAGCTTCATTTATTTATTTCTTAACAGAAATCATTTATGAATTACATAATAAGGTCAACCTTATTCAGGTTGATCATGCTCGCTGCTATAACAGTGACGCAACTGAATGCCCATGCGCAAACCGATATGGACGCGCTAATGATGGATAAGAATAATTTTTGTACCGGCTTTATGGTCGGCAACAGCAGCTGGAAAAATTACTGGGAAGGAACACTCAAAAGAGACAACCCCAATTTAGGAACAGTTGGTTCAACCATGATTGGCGTTATGGGGAACTATGGAATCAAAGACAATCTGAATATTTTATTTTCGGTTCCTTATATTTCCAACAGTGCTTCTGCAGGAACCCTGGTGAAACGTCAGGGAGTGCAGGATTTAACCCTTACCCTTAAGTGGATGCCCGTTGAAACAACCATTGGTAAAGCTGATTTTTCTGTGTATGCATTGGGTTCTTATTCAACACCACTAACCAACTATGTAGCAGACTATCTGCCTTTGTCTATTGGATTGGGTGCTAAAACAGCAATGGCCAGAATCATGGCCGACTACCAGCTGGGAAATTTTTTCACAACCGCATCAGCTGCTTTTTTTACCAGAAGCAATGTAACCATTGATCGGGTAGCTTATTACACCACCCGTATGCATTATACCAATGAAGTAGAAATGCCGAATATGGCCAACTTCAATCTGCGTGCAGGCTACAGAAGCGGAAAGGGCTATGCGGAACTAATTGCCGATATCATGCAAACCAATGGAGGATTCGATATCACCAGAAACAATATGCCTTTTCTAAGCAACCAAATGAATGCCAGCAGAATTGGAGTAGGATTCAAATACAATTTTGGAAAAGTAGAAGGCTTATCTGCAGTGGGCAATGCCATGTTTACCGTGGCGGGTCGCAATATGGGGCAAGCCACTGCTGTAAGTGCAGGGGTCTTTTACATTTTTGATTTTACAAAAAAGACTAACTCAAAAACACAAGAAAATGAAAGCAAATAAAACCATCAAATGGTTGTGGCTTCTATTCCCTGCTTTTGTTGCTTGTGAAAGAACCATAACAGAAAAAAATCTACAATACGAGGCTTTAAATCCAACCAGTACCGACGCCAATGCAGGTGACTGGAAACCCGTGATATTATCTGTAGCCAATGAATTTCCTTTGGCAGCACCTACTGCAACCAATGTTGCTGTTTATACTCGTGAGTTAACAGAAATCAAAGGTTTTCAGGCTACACTAACTGCTGAACAAAGAGCATCCATTCAATACTGGAGCGCGGGTGCTGTATTAAGATGGAATGAAATTTTACGGGAACTGGTTGCCAAACGCAATCTGCCTCCAGCAGCCAGTGCAGACGGAACCTATCCTGCACCCAGTGCTGCCAATCCATTTGGCTATCCGCAGTTTCCTTTTTCTAATCCGCCCTATGCTGCAAGAGCTTATGCTTATGTAAGCGTTGCGCAATATGATGGATTGGTTGCTGCATACCATTATAAGCGATTGTACAATCGTCCTGCACCACATACGGTTGATGCCAATATTAAACCATTGGTGCCAGCTACCAATCTTCCTTCCTATCCAAGCGAAGACGCAGTAGTTGCAGCAGTAAGTGTTGAAATGCTGAAATTGTTATTCCCTGCTGATATTGCTTATATACAGCAGAAAGCGGATGAGCATATACTGGCCAGAATTATGGCAGGCATGAATACCCGCTCCGATATAGAAGCAGGCGTTCAACTGGCCAGACAAGTAGCAGCAAAAGTAATTGCACGTGCAGCCGGAGACAATATGTCCCGATCAGTGGGAACACCCGATCAGTGGGCTGCTTTAGAAACCAACACTGCTGCAACGGGTGAGATACCGTGGATTAGTCAGGAAAGCCCAAAGCGTCCACCCATGCTCCCTTTTTTCGGAAGAGTAAAACCCTTCTTATTTGATTCCTTAACCACGATTGCCATTCGTCCTGCAGCTCCGCCATCTACTAAATCGGATAAATTCAGAGCTGAATTAGATGAAGTGAGAAACTATTCTAAAAATGCAACCAGAGAGCAAATCAGAATAGTTCATTATTGGGGAGACGGTATAGCAACCTATACACCACCCGGCCACTGGAATGGAATTGCCTGCGATGATTTTGTTAAGCAGAAATTTAGTGAAGTAAGATGGGCAAGGAACTTGGCCTTGTTGAATATGGCAGAAATGGATGCAGCAATCACTTGCTGGGATGCCAAATATGCCTACTTTAATCCAAGGCCTTCTCAGGTTGACCCAAGTGTAAAAACTCACACAGGGTTGCCTAATTTCCCTGCCTATATTTCCGGACATTCTACATTCAGTGCTGCCGCTGCCACTATCTTAGGTCATATTGTTCCTGCAAGAGCCAATGCCTATAATGCAATGGCTAAAGAAGCATCTGAATCCAGAATTTACGGGGCTATTCACTATCGTTCTGATTGTGAAATAGGATTAATTCAGGGAGCCAAAGTAGGTAATTTTGCCATAACTCGTGCAAAAACAGATGGTGCGGATTAATAAAAATTAATCATTAATACTGATATTTTCGATTAAATGTTTTTAAAATTTAAGGCTTTTGTTATCCTCCTTTTTGTATGTGTACATTCAAGCACCTTTTCACAAAAACAGTTTAACGCTGATACCATCTTTGCTAAAACCAGAGACAGCATTACGGTGTATACAAAAACCGGTATTCCGGTTCGTGAACAAGATTTGAATGTCGGATATATCATAAGTGGTAAAAAAACTGAAATAATAGATTTGAAAAATGCTGATGCCGATTTATCCATTAAAGCTGGTAGGCAAATATTTGCAAAAGTACCCGGTGTATTTATTTATGATATGGACGGTTCAGGTAACCAAATTAATATAGCAGCGCGGGGTCTAGATCCACACAGAGGCTGGGAATTTAATATAAGAAAAGATGGTGTAATAACTAATTCAGATATGTATGGTTATCCGGCTAGTCATTATAATATGCCAATGGAAAGCATAGAAAGAATTGAAATAATGCGAGGCACTGGATCATTACAGTATGGAGCACAGTTTGGGGGAATGGTTAATTATGTTTCAAAATCAATTGACACATCTAAGAAGTATTCATTAGAGTCCATACAAACAATCGGATCTTTTCGGCATGTAAGTAGTTTTAATTCCATTTCTATCCATGGGAAAAAGCTTTCTATGTATGCTTATCTATATTTTAAAAAAAGGGATGGATTTAGAAATGTAGAGCATACTGAGGCAAATGCACAGAGTGTTGTAATAAAATACAGGCCATTCAAAAAATTCAATTTGCAATTTGAATGGTCCCGCTCGTCGTATTTGTATCGGATACCTGGCCCTTTAAATGATAGTGTATTTTCAGTGAATCCTACCTTTGCGTCAAGAGAAAGAAATTATTTCAACCCTGATATTCACATCCCATCAATTTCAGCTATTTGGTATATAGGGAGTCAAACAGAACTGCGTTTACTTAGTTCAGCCGTACTTGGAAAAAGAAATAGTGTATTGTTTGATAAGCCATTTACAATAAGAGATACCATTAATTTAAGTACCAATGCCTTTAATCTGAGACAAGTTGATATTGATCAGTTCAATAGTTATACTACTGAATTAAAATTGATTCATTATGGTCAAATCGGGAGAGTTAAAGCTGGAGTAACGGTTGGTATTCAGTACATGAATAATTTCTTAAAAAGAAATCAATTGGGAATTGGGACAGCCAACTCGTCATTTGATTTAACCTTAACCAATCCCAACTGGGGGAGAATGGTGCAGTTTAAAACAAAGAATTGGGCTTTTTTTGCAGAAAGCAAGCTGAATATTACCAGAAAACTTGAAGTAACGGGTGGTTTCAGAGTTGAGTCTGGTACTACACACTTAGGAGGGTACATTTCGTATTACCCAAGTAATAAGATACCCGTAAGCATCCCCCATCATTTCCCAATATTTGGATTTGGATTTCAATATAATCTTTCAAAGTATATTCAGGTGTATGGGGGGTGGACACAATCCTATCGACCTGTAATTTTCAAAGATTTGATTCCTGCTTCTGTTTATGAAACAGTTAATCCAAATATAAAAGATGTAAATGGATATAATGCTGAATTGGGTGTAAGAGGTAATTGGAATGGATTAAGATATGATATCACTTATTATTTACTAAAGACCAATCGTCGTTTTGGAACCATGTCTCAATTGGATGCTAACAATCAATTTATTACTTATAGAACCAATGTAGGGGATGCTCTCAATAAGGGGATTGAGTTGCTTTTGCAGTATGATTTTCAATTCACACCTAAAGCAGTTTTGTCTATTTTTACTTCTTCTGCCTATTTAAATGCTAAGTATGTAAATGGAGTTGTTAAATCTGGAAATCAAAATACCGATATTACAAATAATAAAATTGAATCTGCTCCAAATATTACAACTAGAAACGGTATAACAATAAAAAAAGCTAAATGGAATTTGTCGGTATTATATAGTTATGTTGCTTCAACTTTTTCTGATCCTTTAAATACAGTTGTTCCAATTCCAGGAACTGGAGCAGCAGGTATAGTTCCTGCCTATGCGTTATGGGACGCAGGTTTAACAGCTTTCTTAACCAAAAGTATAACCCTGAAATTGAATGGAAATAATCTACTCAACAAAATGTATTTCACTAAACGACCACTTTTTTATCCAGGTCCGGGCGTTTGGCCATCAGAAGGCAGAAGTTTTACATTATCTGTAGGATTAAAGTTATAAGTTACAATAACTCAAACACAGCAAACTGGTAGGGCTCCATCACGAGATATTCATGATCGGGTCCTACTTTTTGCTTTTTACCGCTCCAGTGATCCTGCAATTCTGTTGGAGCAAATCCATGCTCTTTAAATAAGAACCAGGTTATATATGCGGCTTTACTGTTGAAATTAAATAAACAGTAATAATGTTTGCCTTCACTATGTCTGATAAAGCCGGCAACATGAATATTGTGTGGCGTTAACCAGGTAATATTTTTCTGATCACTGAAAGCAGTAATTGATTTTCTTAATTGAATCAATTGTTGGGTGGCACTAAAAATGCGCTGTTCAACTGAGCCGGATACTTTTCTCTGATCATTTTTCTCCCAACGAATTACCGGTCGATGCATCCAGCGGTTATCATAACTTTTACCAGGGTCTACCAAATAACTATAGTCATTGGTATAGCCCACTTCGTCACCATAAAACAACATGGGAATACCACCCAGTAACATCGACTGGGCCTGCATTAGAATGATTTTTGCGATTGCAGTTTTAACAGCTGGATTATTTTGAACAGCTATCATTGAAGCTTCATCTGAAGAACTGGTATCAGAAAGACTGCTGTTTAAATCTCCCGCAAGTGCTTTTTCCAATCCGCAGAGGGAAGCTAAACTGCCGCTGATTCGGGCATCCTGTGTTTTTGGATTCACTGAGAACAGGGCGCCGGCAGCGGGGCTGTTGGGGAAATTTCCGGAGTAATATTCTTTTAAAAACTTTCTATGTTCATAGGCATTGAAACCTGCAGCTGCAATCATGGAATCATCGTACCCCAATCCAATATCATCATGGCAACGGGTATAAGTAATCCAGGTAGTGCCCAGCGGTTTTTGCAAAAGCTCGTGTTGAGCTGCCAGCATTACGCGTGTATCACCGGTAGCCAGTGCATCCCATTGCAAAGCCATCTGGGTTGCATTGTAGGCGATATCACATTCCTTGGCAACGAATGCATCTGTGCCAAAGTATTTCATAATTTCTTTGGGTGCAACAATGGCTTCTCCCAATAAAGCCATGCCCGGAGTGGCAATATGTACACAGTGTTTAATTAAACGCAATAGGGTATGGGCCTGTGGAAGGTTCTGACAGGTAGTGCCCAATTGTTTCCATATGAATGCAGGTGCATCAATGCGTAAAATATCAACACCTAAATTGGCATAGAAAAAAATATTATCCAGCATGGCACTGAATACATCCGGGTTGGTATAATTCAGGTCCCACTGGTAATGATGAAAAACCGTCATTACCCATTTGTTGCATTCAGGAACAAAGGAGAAACTGCCAGGGGAAGATTCAGGAAATATTTCAGGCATGGTTGCATCCAGCTGATCCGGAATTTCCCTGTTGTTGAACATGTAAAAGAAGTCCTGGTATTTTTTATCGCCTGCTTTGGCTTTTCGGGCCCACTCATGATGATGAGAAGTATGATTGAGTACGATGTCAATCATCAGATACATGCCTGCGGCCTGCATTTTTTCCTGTAAAATTTTGAATTCATTCAATGTGCCAAAACGCGCATCAATTTTTCTGAAATCAGACACTGCATAACCTCCATCGCTTTCTCCCTCCGGACTTTCGAATAAGGGCATCAGATGTAAAAAGTTAACCCCCAGTTCCTGCAGATAGGCAAGGTGTTCGGGCATTTTTTTAAGTTTGCCTGCAAACCGATCTACATACAAACTCATGCCAGTAATCTGATTGCTGGTAAACCATGCACCCTGTTTTTCTTTCAGCAGATCTCTTTTTCTAAAAGCGGGTTTGCGTTTTTTATAGGCTTCAATAATCTGTACCAGTAAATTTTCAAAATTCTTTTCTGCTTTTGATTTGTCAAATGCCGATTGCTCAACAGGTGCTCCCCAGGCCGGGTTTCCATAAATTGAAAAATAGAGTTCCTGTAAAGCATTTGCATTGGCAATCATGCGTAAATAAAATGCATGGTCAGCACCTGCAATATCCAGTAATTGTGTAAGGCAGTGCTCTTTTATTTTTTGATGTAGTTCGTATTGAAACACAGGTTGGGAAATTAAAAAATCAAAAAAAAGTTATTAGTAATGGATTTTCAAATATGCTTAATCAAAAATTTGATTGTTCAAGTGTTTAAACGCTTCCATTGCACCCATATACTCGCAAGTACGGGCGCCAGCTTTATTGGCATTGATGACCATATGCGACCACATTTCCAGTGAAAGTTCATTGATGGTTGCAGGATCTAGTTTGCTTAGCTGGTACAAAACGGCTCCAACAAATGCATCTCCTGCTCCGGTTGTGTCAACCGGTTTAACCGGAATAGAGGGTATAATATATTGTTGACCGTTAAAGCCAAGCAAGGTTCCATCTTTACCCAGGGTAATCGCAAATACGCCCTTGGTTTCATCCAGTAATACAGTGGTGGCCGCTTCCAATGTTTGGGTATTGGTTAACAGCATCGCTTCTTCATCACTTACCTTAAAGAAATTGCAATTGCGTAAAAAATGCCAGCTCTGATTAACAAAGGAATCGGTATTGTTTTTAAATAGCAGATGGCGATAGTTGGGATCGAAGCTGATGAAAATATTATGGTGCAGCGCTTTCTGTAACAGGTGCAGATAAGCTGCTTGCAAAGGGCCGGGTAAAAATCCGGTTGCCGATCCAAAATGAATAATGGAAATATTATTCAGGTTAATAGAATCAATATCATCAATGGACAATTGCGCATCGGCCCCTCTGTTAAAAACAAAATCTCTTTCTCCGTTATTCATCAACGACACAAAAGCAAATGTGGTAAAATGACGGGGGTCTTCCAGCATGGCTTGTATGCCCACTCCAAAAGAACGCATGGTTTCTATTAACTGATGTCCAAAAGGATCTTTTCCAACTTTTGCCGCCAGTTCTACTTTCCCTCCCAATGCTGCAATAGCCGCTGCTACATTGGTAGGAGCGCCCCCTGTCTTTTTCAGGAAATTCGATCCCTCCGATAATGGCATTCCTTTATCTGTGCAAATCATATCTATCAAGGCTTCGCCAATGCAAAGAATTTTCATGAGCGTTATTTTTAAAAGTTAGTGCCCTCCCCCGGAAACGGCCTGCAACTCTCCTTCGGGTTTAACGTCTTTAATTAAAAAAGTAGCTGCACAGGCCATCAGCAACAATACACCCGCAAAGGAAATGGCTTTGCCTGAATCATTGTTTAAAAAGTTTTGCAACACCCATCCAAAACTCGTGGTTTGAAAGATCATTGGTATCACAATCATCATATTAATGATACCCATATACACCCCATATTTCTCTTTTGGTATATCGTTTACTACCATCAGGTAAGGAATACCCATCATGCTTGCCCAGGCAATACCGAAGCCAGCCATCGGAACAAATAGCATGTACTTGTTTTCAATCTGAGGGAACCAGAGTAAAGCCAGTCCCGCCATTAATAAACAAACAATATGTACTTTTTTGGGACTGAATTTTTTGGCCATCCATACCAGTGCAAATGCCGATAAAAAAGTAACCACATTGTACCATCCATTCACCAATCCAGCCCAACCCACAGCTTCTTCATACAAGGTTTTATTTTCACCGGGATTGGTTTTCCAAACCGATTGGGCAATACTTTTAGATGCGTTCTGCCAGTAACAAAAAAGCGCATACCATTGAAACAGATAAACCAATGCCAGCTTCCACATTACTGCGGGCATATGTACAATGGCTTCGCCAATTTCTATAAAGGGTTGAAACAAACCTTTTTTCTGTGCGCGCAGGGCGGCCAGTTCTTCAGGAGTGGGGGGTATCTCTGGTGTTTTAGAAATACTCCATAATACAGAAGTGATGGAACAGAGCGAACCTAGAAAGAAAGAACCAAATACCCAATAAGGAATAGCGCCATGCTGACCCGGAATGTATTTCTGAAAAAGGAAAAGCGAAATATTGGCGAGGGTAATCCCCAGACCCGTAAAAAAACTCTGTGTTAAAAATCCGGTAGCCAGCTGATCACCGGGTAATTTATCTGCAATAAAAGCACGGTAAGGTTCCATGGCGGTATTGTTGGCCGCATCTAAAACCCACAACAAACCGGCAGCCATCCAAAGCGTAGAACTGAATGGATATAAAAACAAACACAGACTACAAAACAGGGCACCAATAAAAAAATAGGGTTTTCTGCGGCCGAAGCGGGGATGCCAGGTACGGTCACTTAATACACCAATAATAGGTTGTATTAATAAACCCGTCATGGGTCCTGCCAGATTCAGCAAGGGAATTTCATCGGGCTTGGCACCTAAAAAATCGTAAATAGGATTCACTGCGCTCTGCTGTAAGCCAAAGCTGTATTGAATTCCAAAGAAACCCACGTTCATGTTGATGATCTGCATGAAACTGAGTTTGGGCTTGCTCAATTGCATAGAAAGTATGTTGGTCTCTAAAAATAGCGATAAAATTGGTTTAATTTCGTCCCATGCAACATGCTTTTACCTACGAGAAGAAAAAAGTAATTCAAGGGCTTCGTTACCATTTTGTGCAAAGACCCGAAGTGAAAGTACTGGTAGTGCTGGTGAATGTTTTTGCCATTGTTGCAGCCATTCTGTTTTACAGTAAAAAAATTAGACCCGAACCTTTTTTATTGGGTTCTTTTATCTGGATCATGATGATGGCCAGCTTCTGGTATATTTTGCCAAATTCCATTTACAAAAAAGCAAAAGATACTTTTCTTGACCAGTTTACCATTGCTTTTAAAGACAATGGCGTAACCCTGGAAAATGAAAGGGGCTATATGCACTGGAACTGGAACGAATTCTCACATTATTTTGAAAGCCCTCATTTCTTTCATCTGTACTTTAATGCCAAGTCTTTTTTTATGGTGCCAAAAGAAGGAATGGGAGACGAGTTTCGCCACGAACTAAGGGGCGCGCTGAAGCGGGGAATAGCATCTAAATAAATTACAAGAATAGGGGCGAGCCGAAAGTAGTCGGCGGTTTTAATCCCCCCAACTAATCCGAAAGTTCCTTGCCCATGATTACATGGGGGATGGTAAGTTCAATAAAGGGTTCGCTCATGACTTCGTAGCCCAGTTTTTCAAAAAAATGAACAGACTCTTTGCGGGCATGCATGATGATTTTCTCGAAGCGATTGTCCCGGGCCAGGTTTTCTGCAAATTGTACCATTGCCCTGCCAATGCCCTTACCTTGTAAGCCGGATAATACGGCCAGTTGACGCAATCTTACGGTATCGGGTGCCACTTTTACCAGCATGCAGCAGGCTTCCATGATGCCCTCATCGGTATAAGCCAGTAAAATATGATTCTTTTCTTCGGATAATTCTTCCGCATTAAAATCCAAACCAAGGGGTTTACGCAACAACTGGCGCCTCAATGCTACCATTTGTTCGTATTCTGCGGATCCATGTTGAATCATTTTTAATGCCATAACACTAATATAACCATAAAATGTATATTTTTGCCGCAGTAAACAAAAACTTTTACAATGTCAGACATCGCAACAAGAGTAAAGAAAATCATCGTAGACAAATTAGGTGTAGACGAAGCTGAGGTTACCAATGAAGCTTCTTTTACCAACGATCTAGGTGCAGATTCTTTGGATACCGTAGAATTGATTATGGAATTCGAAAAGGAATTCAATATCTCTATTCCTGATGAGCAGGCTGAAACCATCACCACTGTAGGTCAGGCTGTTGCTTATTTAGAAGAGCACGCTAAGTAAGATATCTATTTAGTTAGGAATAATTTTAATCCGCCTTCTGATACAAGCTTGGAAGGCGGATTATAACATAAACAGGTTTGTTGTATGCAATTGAAGCGCGTAGTTGTTACAGGTATTGGTACTATTACTCCCATTGGTAATAATCTGGAAGATTATTGGCAGGGGTTACTGAATGGTATTTCCGGAGCAGCACCTATCACTTTATTTGATGCAAGTAAATTCAAAACCCGTTTTGCCTGTGAAATCAAGGGTTTCGACCCCACCAGTTTCATGGAGAAAAAAGAAGCCAGAAAGCTGGATCGCTTTGCACAATTAGCTATTTATGCAAGTGATATGGCCGTGGCCGATGCTAAAATATCTGCAGAAAATATTGACGCAGATAGAGTAGGGGTAATTTTCGCCAGTGGTATTGGAGGTCTCCGAACATTCCAGGAAGAGATGATGAATTTTGCAGCCGGTGACGGAACGCCAAGATTCAATCCTTTCTTTATTCCTAAAATGATATTAGATATTGCAGCGGGCCAGATTTCCATGCGTCATGGATTTCGCGGTCCCAATTTTGCGGTAGTAAGTGCCTGTGCATCCAGCACCAATGGCGTTATTGCTGCAGTAGATACCATTCGTTTAGGTAAAGCAGATATCATTATTAGTGGTGGATCAGAAGCCGTTATTAGTGAAGCAGGCGTTGGTGGATTCAACTCCATGAAAGCCATGAGCGAAAGAAATGATGATCCGGCAACGGCAAGCAGACCTTACGACAAAGACAGAGATGGATTTGTTATGGGAGAAGCAGCTGGTTGTTTGGTATTGGAAGAATACGAACACGCCGTAAAGCGTGGAGCTAAAATTTATTGTGAGATTGCAGGAGGCGGAGCCACTGCAGATGCATACCATTTAACTGCTCCTCATCCGGAAGGATTGGGCGCGCGCAACGTTATGATTGCAGCTTTGAAAGATGCAGGTATGCAGCCCGATGAAATTGATTATATCAATACCCATGGAACTTCTACTCCATTAGGAGATGGTGCAGAAGTAAAAGCTATCACAGAAGTATTTGGCAGCCATGCATATAATTTAAATATCAGTGCAACAAAATCTATGACCGGACATTGCCTGGGAGCAGCCGGTGTAATAGAAGCCATCGCATGCATTCAGAGTGTGATTCATGATATTGTTCCCCCTACAATTAATCACTTCACAGATGATCCTGAACTGGATCCAAAATTGAATTTTACTTTCAACAAACCACAACAGAGAACTGTACGTGCTGCTTTAAGTAATACATTCGGTTTTGGTGGCCACAATGCCTGTGTGATCGTGAAAAAATTCGTAGCATAACAAGTGCAATTTTTAATAAAGCTATTTAAACCCAAAGCTGCTTCAGCATTTGAAGAACAGCTCAGCAATATGCTTGGCATCAGGCCCGGTAATTTGCAATTGTATCGTAGTGCCCTGAGTCATCGTTCGGTTAAGGAAACCCCCGATGAAAACAATGAGCGCCTTGAATTTTTGGGAGATGCAATCCTGAGTGCAGTGGTAGCCGATTATCTCTTTAAATTATATCCGTATAAAGGCGAGGGATTTTTAACGGAAATGCGTTCCAAAATGGTGAACCGTCAGCAGTTGAATGATATTGCATTAAAAATGGGTTTGCGAAAATTAACTTTCTACAACAAGTTCGATAATGCCCTGAAAGGCAGCCAGATTTTTGGTAATACCCTGGAAGCCTTAATAGGTGCCGTTTATCTGGACAAAGGATATGCTAAAACCCAGAGCTGGATTCTGAAGCAGATCGTTATTCCGCATTTGTTCATGGAAGATCTGGAACTAATTGATATCAACCTGAAGAATAAACTGATTGGCTGGGCCAATAAAAACGGCAAGACCATCACTTTCGAAATGGCCGATGAAAAGTTAGAAGGCAATCGTCGCGTATTTACCATGAATGCAGTGCTCGACGGAGAAATTTTTGCCCAGGGAAAAGCAGGCAATAAAAAAGATGCCAGTCAGATTGCCGCGCAGGTAGCTATTGAAAAACTCGGACTATAGAATCTCCTGGCACAATTCTATCAATACCCCGTTGGTGCCCTTGGGATGTAAAAAGCAAACCAGTTTATTGTCGGCTCCTTTTTTAGGGGTTTCATTTAAAAGGGTAAACCCCTCCGCCACCAAACGCTTCATTTCGGCGTGAATATCGGTTACGTCAAAAGCAATATGGTGCATGCCTTCCCCTTTTTTGCTGATGTATTTGGCAATCACACCATCCGGGTCGGTGGATGCCACCAGTTCAATTTTTGATTCCCCGGTTTTAAAAAAAGCAGTCATTACCTTTTCAGAAGCCACTTCTTCGGTTTTATAGCAGGGGGTATTGAGCAATTTTTCAAAAAGGGGGATGCTTACAGAGAGGTCATTTACCGCGATTCCTATATGTTCTATTTTATTCATGATGATTTATTTATATATGGGGTTACGAATTGAGGAAAAACAACTCCTGTGTAAGTCCTCCGCCAAAATTATAGAACCTATTGTTATACTTTTGTGTTATAAGCAAAAACAAGCAATCATTTATGTTGAAGTTACCTGTTTACTTAGACAATAACGCCACTACACCCATGGATCCGCGAGTGCTGGAAGCCATGATACCTTATTTTACCGAGCATTTTGGTAATGCCGCCAGCCGTAACCACCCTTTTGGATGGGAAGCAGAAGAAGCGGTAGACTATGCCCGTGAGCAAGTAGCTAAATTGGTAGGTGCCGATCCCAAAGAAATCATTTTCACTTCCGGTGCTACCGAAGGGGATAACCTGGCTATCAAAGGTGTTTATGAAATGTACGCTTCAAAAGGCAACCATATCATCACCGTAACAACTGAGCACAAAGCGGTTCTGGATACCTGTAAACACCTTGAAAGAGCAGGTGCAGATGTTACCTACTTAGAAGTGAAACCCGATGGTTTGATTGATTTACAGGAATTGGAAGCGGCCATTAAGCCTACTACCATCTTAATTGCAATCATGTACGCCAACAATGAAATTGGTGTAATTCAGCCGGTAAAGGAAATCTCTGCCATTGCCAAGAAGCACGGAGTACTATTTTTCTCTGATGCGGTTCAGGCGGTTGGTAAAATACCAGTAGATGTAAACAAAGACGGAATTGATATCATGGCATTTACTGCGCATAAAATGTATGGTCCAAAAGGAATCGGTGCTTTATATGTACGTCGTAAAAATCCACGTGTTAAGGTAACAGCCCAAATGGATGGCGGTGGCCACGAGCGCGGAATGAGAAGTGGTACTTTGAACGTTCCGGGTATTGTTGGTTTTGGTAAAGCCTGTGAATTGGCTCGTTTGGAAATGGCCGACGATGCAGCACGTTTAAGCAAATTGCGCGATAAACTAGAGACTGCTTTAATGAGTCTGGAAGAAGCATACGTAAACGGAAACAGAGAACACCGTTTGCCACATGTTGCCAATATCTCTTTTAAATATGTAGAGGGAGAAGGATTGTTGATGGGCTTTAACAAGAACATCGCATTGTCTTCCGGTTCAGCATGTACTTCTGCTTCTTTAGAGCCCAGCTATGTGTTGAAAGCATTGGGTTTAGGAGACGACCTTGCACATAGTTCATTGCGTTTCGGTTTAGGAAGATTTACTACAGAAGAGCAGATTGACTATACCATTAAAGCAGTAAGCGATACTGTATTGAAACTAAGAGACATGAGCCCTCTGTGGGAAATGTTCAAAGAAGGAGTAGATATGGATAAAATTGAGTGGGCTCACCATTAATCCTGGCCCCATTTAAAATATAAAATTTTAACCCTAACAAAATAAATTTAAATATCATGGCATACTCAGAAAAAGTAATTGACCACTACAATAACCCGAAGAACGTAGGTACTTTAGACAAGTCTAAAACCAATGTAGGTACAGGATTGGTAGGTGCTCCGGAATGTGGAGACGTAATGCGATTACAAATTGAAGTAGACGATGCAACAGGCGTTATTACAGATGCAAAATTCAAAACCTTTGGATGTGGCTCTGCCATTGCATCTTCTTCATTGGCAACTGAGTGGTTAAAAGGTAAAACTTTGGATCAGGCAGTAGCCATTGACAATATGGAACTGGTAGAAGAATTGAATCTGCCTCCTGTAAAAATTCACTGCTCTGTATTGGCTGAAGACGCTATCAAGAGCGCCATCAACGATTACAGAAAGAAGAATGGTTTGGAAGAACTGGTGTTCGAAGAAAGAATTCACTAATTGTGTTAAATAGAATTGTATGAGTGAGATAGCTGCAGAAAATAGTATTTACGTAAGCGACAAAGCCAAGGCCAAAGTGAAACAACTGATGGACGAAGCAGGTGTTACTGGCGATCCAAGCTATTTCTTAAGAGTAGGTGTAGTGGGTGGAGGTTGTTCTGGTCTTAGCTATAAGCTGGATTTTGACAACGAAATCAAACCCATGGATCAGGTTTTTGAAGACAATGGCGTTAAAGTAGTAACAGATTTAAAGAGTTTTCTTTACCTGGTAAATACCGAGCTGGATTTCTCAGATGGATTAAATGGCAAAGGGTTTTATTTCAATAACCCCAATGCCAGCAGAAGTTGTGGTTGTGGTGAAAGCTTCGCGGTATAACCGACTTTGTTAAATTAAAAGCAATCAATAGTAAAACCCCGATTCGTCGGGGTTTTTGCATACAAAAACTTTAGATTTGAGTTATGTGGAAGATCTGTAAAAAAGAGTGGCAACAATTTTTTGCTTCTTTAACCGGATACCTGGTACTCAGTGTATTCCTTGGTGTAACCGGATTGTTGTTTTTTGTATTTCCCGACACCAGTCTGCTCAATTTTGGCTACGCCAGTCTGGCGCCTTTTTTTCAGTTAATGCCCTGGCTCTTGTTGTTTTTAATTCCCGCCATTACCATGCGCAGCATATCTGAAGAAATGCGCACGGGCACTTTTGAAATTTTACAAACCCTGCCACTTTCTATCAGACAAATCATAGCCGGAAAGTATTTCGGCACTTTGTTAATTATTGCAGTGGCATTGTTTCCAACAGTGATCTATGCCGTATCCATGCAAACTTTAAGTATTACCGGTGGGATTGATATTGGCGCAACCATCGGGAGTTATATTAGTTTGTTCTTACTGGCCGCAGTGTATGCAGCCATTGGCATTTATGCCAGCAGTGTAACCACCAATACCATTGCTGCATTTGGTTTGGGGGCGATCATAGGTTTCGCTTTATTCGCCGGATTCGGTTCAGTGGCACAACTGCCTATGTTCAGCGGAGGCATTGATTATTACATTGAACTCCTGGGTATACAAATGCATGCAGCCAATATCAGCCGTGGTGTAATGGCACTATCTGATATTTTATATTTTATTGGACTGATTGTATTTTTTCTATACCTCACACAAATACAACTAAAACAAAAGGGCAATTCCAAAAAGCAAATAGGTATTGCGCTGATGGCAATGATTGCTATATCTTTTGCAGGATCCAGATTAACTCAAAGACTCGATTTAACAGAAGACAAGCGATTTACTTTAAGTCCTTCTACCATCCGCATGCTGGATAAAATTGACTCAACCGTAAAAGTAGAAGTATTCCTGACCGGTGAACTACCAGCGGATTACAAGAAGCTGAGTCTGGCCGCAGCCGATATACTGGAGTCTTTTAATAGTTATGCCAACAACAATATTAAAGTTGAATTTATTGATCCGGTTGAAGGATTAGCAGACGATACGGCCAAAGCCATGCGCTATGATAGTTTGCAGAAAATGGGTATTGTATTTGAGCAGGTCAATAATCAATGGGTATTGCCTTCTGCTCTGGTGTATTATAGAAAGAATCAGGCACCCATACCCGTAGACTTAAGAAGCAGCAGAAAAATTTACAAGCAGTTCAATGTAATTGCGGAAGAACCACAGGAAGACGTGGAAGCCACACGCAATGCGGCAGAAGCCTTGCTCGAAAACAAATTTGCTACTGCCATTGATAAAATAACAAGACAGGATGTACCCACCATTGCGTATGTGGTAGGGAATGGACAACCCACCGATTTAACGGTAAACGATTTAGGAGAAAGCCTGCGCAACGAATACCGATTGGGCATATTCAATTTAAAGCAGGGTTATCCGGATGCATCTATCATTAAGACCCTGCTAATTGTAAAACCCAAAGAAATATTTACCGATGAAGATTTGCTGAAGCTGGATCAGTATGTAATGAATGGAGGAAATATCATCTGGTTTATCGACAAACTGCATGCAGAACTGGATAGTTTAAAAAGAACAGAGGGGCAGTACACTGCATTCGACAGAGGGCTGGGTATTGATGAACTCTTATTCAAATATGGAGTAAGAATTAATGGAGACCTGGTACAAGATTTAAATTGTTCCAAGATACCCCTGGTGGTGGGCAGAAATCCGGATGGAAGCATCCGTATGCAAAGAATGCCCTGGCCTTATTATCCATTGCTTACTTCCAGAACACCCAATCCAATCTCCGACAATTTAGACAGGGTCTTGCCCATATTTCCGTCGAGCATAGACACTGTAATGGCCAGGGGTATACAGAAAACCATTTTGCTCTCCACCGATTCCAGCAGCAGAATCCTGCCATCTCCGGCATTGGTTTCATTGAACAGTGTGCAATCCGAAGAAGACCTGTATAGTTTTAATAAAAGTTATATACCGGTAGCTGTATTACTAGAGGGCAAATTTAATTCTTTATTCAGCAACCGATTGCCTAAATCGGTAATGGATTCCGTAAAACAATTCACGGGAAAACCTTTCTTAGCCAAAGCCAGCAAGGCAGGCAAGCAGATTGTGGTAGCAGACGGAGATATGGTAACCAATGAAGTTAGCCAGACCACCGGTCCATTGCCCATGGGGATGATACAGATGGAAAATTATCGTTTTGCCAATAAGGCTTTCTTTCTGAACAGTGTGGATTATCTGTCTTCCGATAATTCCCTTTTTGAAAGCCGCAACAAAACCGTTGTTCTGAGACTCCTTAATAAACAAAAATTGCAGGAGCAAAAAACAATATGGCAGGGGATTAACGTACTTTTACCCGTAATCGTGATTCTGCTAACCGGATTCATTTTCCAGTGGTGGAGAAAAAAGCGATACAGTTTATAATTATATTTTATCATGAACGAACATCAAATTGTTTACCTGGTTTTTGGCGTAGTATTGTCTGTTGCCCTTTTGTTTGATCTGGGTTTGTTAAGTAAAAAAAATAAAAGTATCACCATTCGTCAGGCATTGAACCAAACTTTATTCTGGGTAGGTCTTGCCGTAGCTTTTTTTGTTTTCCTTTGGATAGAAGGGCCTGCATTGGCTTTGGAAAGTTCAGTGGACGGACAGGAAATCAGTCGTCATCAATTACCAATTGAGTTTTTAAGTGCGTACTTAATGGAGTGGAGTTTAAGTATCGATAATATTTTCGTTTTCATTCTCATCTTTAATTCCTTTGGTGTTAAGGAAGCCTATTACTCAAGGGTATTGTTGCTGGGTATATTAATGGCTATTATTTTCCGTGTCATATTCATCACACTGGGTGTAGCACTGGTAGCCAAGTTCTCCTGGGTGCTGTATATTTTTGGCGCATTCTTAATTTACACTGGGTATCATATGTTCAAAACAAATGACGATGAACAGTTTGATCCGCAAACCTCAAAGATTTATAAGTTTCTGAAATCCTTCCTGCCATTGGTTAATCACGATGGCGGGGGAAAGTATATGGTTCGTGAAAACGGCAAGCCGGCCTACACTACTTTATTTGTAGTGGTGGTATTACTGGCGGCCATTGACCTTGTATTTGCGCTGGATTCTATCCCTGCAGTAATGGGTATTTCCAAGGATCCATTGATTATTTATACATCCAATATTTTTGCGGTACTGGGTTTGCGTTCCCTGTTCTTCTTATTAAGAGGAGCCGTAACCAAATTCGATTATTTACAACAGGGTATTGCCATTGTACTGGTATTCATTGGAGTGAAAATGCTGGGAGAACATTACTTAAGTATGTGGATGAGTAAAACCAGTCAGGTAGCGTTGTCTTTAGGCGTAATTGTATTGTGTATTTCTGGTTCTATTTTATACTCTATCGTATTAGAGAAAAGAGGAACGCCAAAAGATTACGTAGACGATTCCGTAAAATAAATTTATGCCTTACTGCCTGGGTGATATCGCCGCTATTTTACAGCAGAACATTCCACCGAATGCTGCTCTGCCTGTAGAGTACCTGGTAACCGACAGCAGAAATATCATTGATCCTGCAAAGAGTATTTTCTTTGCCATTAAAGGACCACGCCGTTCCGGAATCAATTTTGTGAACGAAGCCTATCAGCAGGGGGTACGCATTTTCATTGTTGAGGAATCCATTGAACCTGCTTTATATGCGGGTGCCATTTTTATTCAGGTGCCGGGTGTAATTGAGGCACTGCA
The DNA here is from genome assembly GCA_937907555.1 of uncultured Sediminibacterium sp. GTDB lineage: Bacteria > Bacteroidota > Bacteroidia > Chitinophagales > Chitinophagaceae > Sediminibacterium. Next base: position 14,726 of record CALEST010000077.1, on the reverse strand, counting down.
ACAGCTGGCAGCGCATCATAGAAAGCAATTTAATATTCCCGTAATTGGTATTACCGGGAGCAATGGAAAAACCATTGTAAAGGAATGGCTGTATCAGTTATTGCAATCAGATTATCATATTGTAAGAAGTCCGCGGAGTTATAATTCACAGATCGGCGTGCCCCTCAGTGTTTGGCAAATGAATGCACAACACACGCTGGCCATTATTGAAGTGGGGATTTCTGCAAAGGGAGAAATGAATGCATTGGCCAATATAGTTCAACCAACTATTGGGGTGTTCACCAATTTAGGAGAAGCCCATAACCAGGGTTTTGAGAATCCCGAACAGAAGCTGGAAGAAAAAGCGCTGTTGTTTCAGCATACCCCTTTAATTATTACTGCTGCAGATTATATGCCTGCTGCTTTTTTACAAAGAGATAAAGTAGTTGCGTGGGGATCAAAACCGCAGGCAATCAATGGGGGTTCTATTCCGCACTTGCAGGTTGTAAAGCAAGAGAAGAAATTAACGGAAACAATTGTACAATTACGGTATAAGAATAACGCATCTAACCTGAATGTAGCTGCTGATACAGCTTCCACCAATCCAGTGCCCTTTGAATTGGCGCTGCCTTTTACGGATGAAGTTTCCGTTCAGAATGCACTCACCTGTGTACTGGTTCTCTTGCAGCTGGGCTATGCATTTCCGGTAATTCAGCAAAGAGTAAAACAATTGCAGCCAGTAGAAATGCGTATGCAGTTGAAGCGGGCCATCAATCAGAGCTATGTATTGAATGATAGTTACAGCAACGATAAAGTGTCACTATCATTGGCGCTGCAGTTTTTAAAAGAGCAGGCAGGGAATCAACCCATTGTTGCTATCCTTTCCGATATAGTAGAATCCGGAGAACCGCTGGAACAATTGTACAATCATATTGCTCAACAATTGTCTAATGCGGGAGTGAAAGAATTGTATGCGGTGGGTCCGCAGATGTGCAGTTATTTTAAGGAGGCTCAACTTGTAAAAAAATCCTTCCCTTTCAAAGTACATTGCTTCGAGCAAACCAGTAATCTTTTAGAAGCTTTGAATGAATCACATTTTCAGCAACAATATATTTTACTGAAGGGGGCAAGAAAATTTGCCTTTGAGCAAGTGGCGCACTGGCTGGAACAACAAGTGCATCAAACCATCATGGAAATTAATCTGACCGCCATGGTGCACAACCTAAAAGCGTATCAGTCGCTGTTGCAGCCCCAAACTAAAATGATGGCCATGGTAAAAGCCTTTGGTTATGGCAGCGGGGCAGGAGAAGTAGCCAGAAGATTGCAACAACAGCAGGTAGATTATTTATCTGTTGCCTATGCAGACGAAGGAGTAACACTCCGAAAAGCAGGAATACATTTGCCCATCATGGTCATGAGTGCCGATGAATATTCCTTTGATGCCATGGTGAATCATTCGCTTGAACCTGAATTGTTTTCCTTTCCTATTTTAGAAGCTTTTCATCAATATATAGCGCAACAGGGTTTGCCACAATATCCCATTCATATCAAACTCAATACGGGCATGAACCGGTTGGGATTTGATACCGCTGAAATAGACCAATTGTGCAACTGGCTGCGCAATCAGCATATACTGAGAGTTAAATCGGTGTTGAGTCATCTGGCGGCCAGTGAAGACAAAAACGAAGATGCGTTTACAAAGCAGCAGGTTCAATTGTTTTCAAACGCAAGTGCAAAAATTGAAAATGCGTTGGGATACTCGGTAATTAAACATATTGCCAACACTGCAGCCATCCGCAGAAATTCAGACTGGCAGTTCAATATGGTAAGACTGGGCATTGGACTCTATGGAGCCGACAATATTCAGGATGCTGAATTGTCTTTACAAACCGTAGCCACACTAAAAACAACAGTGGCACAGATCCGGCATCTGAAAGCAGGAGAAACCGTTAGCTATAACAGATCGGGGGTATTAACCAGGGACAGTATTATTGCAACCGTAAGAATTGGATATGCCGATGGCTATTCCCGAAGAATGGGAAACGGGAATGGAAAAATGTATGTAAGAGGAAGCATTGCCCCAACGGTAGGGAAAATCTGTATGGATATGTGTATGATTGATGTAACCGATATTCCCGGTGTAAAAGCGGGCGATACCGTAGAAATTTTTGGAAAACATATTTCTATTCAGGAGGTTGCCAAAGCCGCAGATACCATTGCCTACGAAATCATGACCGGCATTAGTTTGCGCGTGAAACGCGTTTATATAGAGGAATAGAAATGCTTATTTGCAAAACTGCTTTTTCAGCAAAGCGGCCTGCAGACTACCTAATTTCTCCGCCTGAGAAAAGTCGGTGCAGGAACCGGATTTGTCATTCATTTTTTGTTTAGCCAGCGCTCTCTGTAAAAAGAAAGGAGCTTCCTTTGAATTGAAAAGGATGGCTTTATTGTAAAACTTAATGGCCGATTTAAAATCGGATGCACTGAAATAAGTGTTGGCGAGCTGAAAATAAAGCAGCTCATTGCTGTCATCAATTTCAATCGCAAGATTTAAATCTAAAACAGCTGCACCAAACTGTCCCAGCGCCTGCCTTATTTCAGCTCTGATTCTATAAGCTTCTGTTTCGTTTTCGTCCATATCAATGGCTTTATTGCAATCCTGAAGGGCGCCATTTACATCCATCATTGCTTTTTTAACCGAAGCACTAATTAACAAAGGTTCAACCTGATTGGGGGAGGCTTTCACCACTTTTTTAATGTCTTCCAGGGCTTCTTCTAATCGGTTTAGTTTCAACAGGGCTTTGCTTCTGTTGGTATAAGCATCGGCATAAGTCATGTTTTTTTCAATAGCACTATTAAATAGCTTCAGAGCTTCCTCTGGTTTTTCCTGTTGCATTAATGCCATGCCCTTGTGATTGAGGGCTTCTACATTATCGGGCATTAACTGAATGGCATTGTCGAAATCGGCCAGGGCATCTTTTAATTGTTTAAGTCCAGCATGGGCTTTTCCCCTTATAAAAAAAGCACGGGAAAGGGTTTCGCTGTTTTTTTCAGCTGCAATTAGTTTATTAAGGCCGGGTAATGCCTCTTTAAAGTTTTTGAATAAGACTTTGTTATTGGCGGCTTTTAAAATGTCCGAGGAAGACTGTGCCCCAACCCAATGAACATTAGAGACAACAAGAATGACTAACAGCCAAAAGAATTTATTCATGACGGTTTTTCAGTTACGCGTTAAATCGGGGGGCAGCGAAGTTCTGTATTCGGGGGATTTGGTAGTACCTAATTATAGGTAAAACCAATCGAAGCTATCAATTTTTAAGGAAAAGTTAACCAAATTTTATATTTTTAGCCTTTAACAAACTAATATGAAACTAAAACTACTATTCACTACCGCTATTTTGGCAATCTCTACTTTAGGTCTTTTGGCACAGGACAAGAAAAGAAAGGAAATTGGTTTTATTGTTGGGCTTCAACGCTCCAATCTCGACTACAATCAAATTACCACTATGAATGTATCCGAGGAAGCGAAAAGCAATATCGGAGGTTCTTTTTTCCTGAATTCCAGATTGATTGGCCATTTTATTACACTAAGAACAGAATTGGGTTTTTATTCTAAAGGAGGCACTTACAGAGGTGGTGTAGTAGACGAGACCAATTTGTCTTATGTGGCAGCACCCGCTTTGTTGCTGCAAACCAAGATTGGCTTTTTAAAAGCTTATGCAGGTCCTCAACTGGGTTTCTTAATTACCGCTAAATCAAAAACCGGTAATCTTGAACAGGATGTAAAAGCAGCTTACAAGACCACAGAATTAATGGGTGTAGTAGGTGCAGAAATGAATTTACCACTGCGTTTAATGGCCGGTGTTCGTTATAATTTTGGTATTTCCAATATCAATGAAATTGCTCAGACAACCAGTAGACCAGGCATGTATATGCTATATGTTGGCTTGAGATTACGTAAATAATTGGCCCCTCCCCCCCAGGCTGGAAAGAAAAGAAACGTCATGAAGTTGATAAAATTTTTATCATTGGCGCTGTGCATGGTTGGTATAAACCAGCAGGCAAGTGCCCAAAAGAAAATTCAGGTAAATATTCAGGTAACCGATGTTCATTTGAAATATTCAAATAAAAGCGGAACCGACCCCCGGATTAAATTCTTCAATAAACAAAACAATGCCTTATTAAATCCAAAAGATGCTGAGGGGTTTAATTGTTTGCATTTAGTTGATTTTAAACAAATGGATGCAATGGTAGATTATCCCTTACTCCCCATTGAATGGGATTTGGGAAGTGGATCGGCCATTGGTTTGAAGATGGAAGCTTTTGAAAAGAACAAGAAGAAGGGAGATTGTGATTTTGATGGTAGTGGTTTGTTCAATAAAGACAAAATGCATGAATTCGGCGAATGGACAATTGATTTAAAAACCATCAAGCCTGGGGTAACTTCCAATAAAATGTCTGCTACTACCGCAGGAGGAAATTTCTCTATAGAATATACCGTAAAATATTCCCTGCCTTCAGCAGATGCTGTTGTGATGGACAATCCAACGGGAAAGTATTGCAGCAATACGAAAGTAAAATTAACCACCGGCGCTTCACTATTGCCCAATAAGGAAGATGTATTGTACAAATGGGAGTATCAGCTGGAGGGATCAGGCAGCTGGAGTTTATTAACCACTACTTCTTCGCCGGAATTACAGGTAAGCATGGGTGATGTACTAAAAGCACAACCCGTTGCCAATCAGAAAATCATGGTAAGGGCTTCTTTAATGGTGGGATCAGAACTGGGGATGCCAGCAGAGAATAGTTTTGTTTTCATGCCCGCTGCACCCACATTGCAATTAAGCGATATTGCGGTGGCCAACACCTGTAAGGATTTGTCTGAAGGAATCGTGAACATAAAAAATATTCAGGGCTATACTGAAAAATATGCACTGCAATTGAAACCCACAGATAAAGTGGTAAAATCAGCAGATGGAACTGCTCAGTTTACTGGCATAGCAAAAGGACAATACCAACTGATTTTAACCAATGACGATCAGAATCAGGGGGTGTGTAATGTAAGTTATCCAGTAGTAGTGAACGAGCACCCTGCATTCATTGAGGGAGCCAAAAAAATAAATCCTGTAACCTGTAATGGACTGTCAGACGGATCAGTTACGCTAACAGTCGGCGGTGGTAATCCAGCAGCGCTGAGAGCTACTATCTTGCCTCAGGCGGGAAATCTGGTAATAAAGAACCGTGAAGTTAGTTTTACCGGACTACCAGCAGGAAAATATGTAATTCAGGTATTGGATTCCTGCAACAACAAAATAGAATTTTCAGCCACTCTTACAGAGCCGGTAGCTGCTAAAATAAATGTAACCAATATTGTAAAGAGCAGTTGTACTGAAACACCAAACGGATCATTTACGGTTAACATTACACAGGGCGTAGGACCTTTCCGTTATGTATTAACTAAGACCGAGACCAAAAAAGAAATTGTTAAGACCGATTTTACCAATAATCCAACCTGGTTGTTTAGCAACCTGACTGCAGGCGAATACACTGTATTGGTATACTCTAACAACAGCGATGTTTGTAAACCAATTGAAAGAAAGCTGCGTATTGAAGAATCGGTATTGGAAGCAGAAGTAAAATTAACGAAGAATATTCCGGCAACCAGCGAAGATGCCAAGAACGGGGTATTACATTTTGCGGCAACAGACAGTAAATTGTCCTTGCAATTTATTCTGACCAATCTGGTAAACAATCAGGTGTACAGCAATACAACCGGCCATTTTGACAATATTCCGGCTGGCAGGTATTCACTGGCATTAAAGCGTGCAGACACCAATTGCGGGGATATGCAAAAAATTAATGAAGTATTCACCATAACAGCAACTCCGGTTCAGATTGTGGAAGACACAACTAAAAAAGATACTTCCAGATCGGGCGGTTCAGATTTATGATTTTATACTATAACTGCACCTTATCTTTGTTTTTACGATAAAATTGAGCCGTGAAAGCAAAACAGATCATATTTCTAATACTCGCCATTCTGCTGATTGATCAGGGATCTAAGTTCTATATTAAACTGAACTATTATACCGGTGAAGAACACAATGTATTCGGAACCTGGTTCAGGCTTCATTTTGTTGAAAATGAAGGAATGGCATGGGGCTGGAAATTTGGAGGCGAGTTTGGTAAAATTGCGCTGACTTTGTTCCGTTTGGCAGCGGTTATCTGGGGTAGTTTTTTAATCCGGAATTTTATCCGTCAGAAACAGCACAAGGGTTTCCTTATTTGTGCTGCTTTAATTTATGCCGGAGCCTTAGGTAATTTGATTGATAGTCTTTTTTACGGATTAATTTTTGAAGCCAGCAATCCCTTTACACAGAATGTTGCTACTTTATTGCCTGCAGGCGGCGGCTATGCCGGATTGTTTCATGGGAAAGTGGTAGACATGTTGTATTTCCCTATTATCACCAATTCTCACTATCCAAGCTGGATACCCATTGTAGGTGGGGAAGAGTTTGAATTCTTCAGACCCGTATTCAATGTGGCAGATATGGCTATTTCAACAGGTGTTATTGCCATTCTTATTTTCCAGAACAGGTTTTTCAACAGACCGGAAGAAGTGCAGCACAACACGGTTGTAACCAATGCGGATGTAAGCGATAAGACACAAATATTTTAAATAGACGCCCAATTCCATTTTTGCAATTTTTTGTAAATCTGGAGTCGGATTCCATTTTTACATATATTTGTAAATCTGGAGTCGGATTCCATTTTTGCATATTTTTGTAAATCTGGAGTTTGATTCTGTTATCAAAACAGGGCGATATGGCAAAATTGATTAAAAGGGAGATTTTTGCTCAGGCTGAATTTAAATTAAGTCAGTTCAGGGCCTTATGTATTACAGGACCAAGGCAAAGTGGTAAAACTACTTTGAGTAAGATGCTGTTTAAAGACAAGCCCTATGTCAATTTTGAAACTCCTTCTACTCAAGTAGCCTTTCTGGAAAATCCAGAGATTTTCTTAAAAACTTATAGCAAGGGAGCCATATTTGATGAAGTGCAGAGAGTGCCTTTAATATTCAGGTATCTGCAGGAAATGCTGGATAAAAATACCCAACGTGGCCAGTACATATTAACGGGCTCTAATAACTTTTTACTCCAGGAACAGGTGTCGCAATCTTTAGCAGGGAGAGCTGGATATTTGTCTTTATTGCCGCTGAGTTTTGAGGAAATATTGTCAGCAGGTTTGCCTTCAGAAACAGTTGATGAGCTAATAATAAATGGGGGCTATCCGGAAATATGGCAGGAAAAGTTACAGCCAACCGTCTGGTTAGAAAGTTATGTGCAAACCTATGTGCAACGTGATATTCGTCTGCTTAAAAACATCAATGATTTAGCCACTTTTAGTCGGTTTGTATTTTTATGTGCCAATTATGCAGGACAGTTGGTCAATAGAGAAGCTTTGGCAAAAGGGACAGGTGTTGATACAAAAACGATATATTCCTGGTTGGGTTTATTAGAAAGTAGTTTCCTGGTTTATCAATTGCAACCCTGGTTTAACAATGCGAATAAGCGGTTAATCAAGAGTCCCAAATTGTATTTTCATGATACAGGATTATTATGTTATCTGCTGGGAATACAGAATAAAACACAACTTAGAAAACACCCTCAATACGGGGCTATTTTCGAAAACTGGGTTATCTCTGAAATTCAAAAAAACCGAATAAATGAGGGGGATACAAAGCCCATGTATTTTTATAGAGATAGCACTGGAAATGAAGTTGATTTACTCGTTCATAAAAACGATGAACTATTTGCTGTGGAAATTAAATCTTCTAAAAAGGTTGATTCGTCTATGCTAAAGGGGTTAAATCATTGGAACAAATACCATCCGGATGCCAATACTTTATTAATTTACGGGGGAGAGAAAGCCGATGAAATAAAGCCCAATCAAAACCTATTGCCCTGGAATCAAATTAATCAGTTCTAAAAAATACAAATGAAAAAGATATTCTTCCTTCTTTTTGTTGCAGCGCTAACTGCGTGCAACTCAAATAAAGTGGATACTATTGTACACCACGCTAAAATTTATACCGTAGATTCTGCCTTTACTGTGGTGGAAGCCATGGCTATTAAAGATGGTAAAATTGTAGCAACCGGAACCAATGATGACATCACTGGTAAATACAAGGCGGACAGTGTAGTAGATGCCAAAGGAGCAGCGGTGTATCCTGGATTTATTGACGCGCATGCGCACTTTTTAGGATATGCTTCTTCTTTGTTTCAGGTGGAGTTATATAACACAAGCACCTGGGAAGAGACAGTAGACCGCATAGTCGCATTTGCCAAAGCACATCCGGAAATTAAATTCATTCAGGGGAGAGGATGGGATCAGAATAAATGGCCTGGGAAAAAATTTCCAACCAACGAATTGCTAAATCAATACTTCCCCAAAACGCCAGTAGTAATTCAACGGGTAGACGGACATGCATCCATTGCCAATGCAGCAGCCTTAGAACTGGCAGGCATAAAGCCAGGTGACAAGGTTGTCGGTGGAGAAATTGAAACCATCAATGGTGTTTTAACCGGTGTGATGATCGACAATGGAGATGCCGCTGTATATGCCAAGATTCCTGCACCCACCAAAGAAGAGTGGGCAACCTGGTTAAAAACAGCAGAGAAGAATTGCTTTGCACAGGGATTAACCACCATTACCGATTGCGGGTTGAGTCATCAGGATGTTGATTTGTTGGATGGTCTTCACAAGAGCAATCAATTGAACATGCGTTTGTATGTGATGCTTTCTGATAATCCGGATAACTATAACGTATATCTAAAGAAAGGTCCTTATAAGACAGACAAGTTATTCGTAAACGGGTTCAAAGTATATGCAGACGGTGCCCTTGGAAGCCGTGGTGCTTGCTTATTAAAACATTACTCCGATAAACCTGGATGGGGAGGATTTTTATTGCGCAACAAAAGCCATTACGACTCACTGGCGAATGTGTTGAGCAAGACTGAATTTCAAATGTGTACCCATGCCATTGGAGACAGTGCCAACAGAGAGATTTTAAATATCTACAACAAATATTTACAACCAGGAAATGACAAACGCTGGAGAATAGAACACGCACAGATTGTAGCGCCTGAAGATTTTCAATTGTTTGGCAAAGTGAATGTGGTTCCTTCTGTACAACCTACCCATGGAACCAGTGATATGTATTGGGCAGAATCCAGACTGGGAAAGGAAAGGATGAAAGGTGCCTATGCATTTAAAGATTTACTAAATCAGAATGGATGGATACCATTGGGCACTGATTTCCCTGTAGAAGATATCTCCACTTTTAAAACCTTTCTTGCTGCGGTAGTGCGTAAAGATGCAGCTGGCTATCCTGCAGAAGGATTTCAGATGGAGAATGCATTAACCCGCGAAGAAACCATTAAAGGTATGACCATCTGGGCTGCCAAAGCAGGATTTTTAGACAAAGAAGTGGGAAGCCTGGAAGCAGGGAAGAAGGCAGATTTTATTATTCTGGATAAAGACTTAATGTCTGTTCCTGATACCGATATTCTGAAAACAAAAGTTACAGCTACTTACCTGGGTGGTAAGAGAGTGCACTAATTCAGTATTTCTTCAGAATCTGAATGCTACCTTTAGGTATGAAAATTCTAATCATAGAAGATGAGAAAGACCTTGCCATGAGCATAAGTCAGTTCTTATCGGAACATGATTTTCTTTGCGAATGGGTAAGTACCAGGGAATCAGCACTTGATAAAATAGGTATTTATGAATACGATTGTATTCTATTAGATCTAATGTTGCCTGATGGAAATGGCTTTGACATCTTGAAAGCCATTCGTTCTCAAAATAAATTGGAGGGCGTAATTATTATTTCAGCCAAAGACACCCTTGAAACCAGAATTGAGGGATTGCAAATGGGTGCAGACGACTTTTTAATTAAGCCCTTTCATATTTCTGAGTTGATGGTAAGGATTCAGGCATTAATCAGAAGACGTAAGTTCAGTGGTAGTAATCGCTTGGTTTTTAATGAAATTGAAGTAGATTATTTTGAAAAGCTGATTTTTGTTCATCAGAAGCCTGTAGATTTTACCAAGAAAGAGACCGATCTGTTATTTTATTTAATCAGCAATAAAAACCGGGTTTTATCAAAAAACGCCATTGCAGAGCATCTTTCAGGCGATATGGCTGATATGCTCGATAATCATGATTTTGTATATGCCCATATTAAGAATCTAAAAAAGAAATTGATGCAAGCTGGTGCAGGAGATTATATCAAGTCAGTTTACGGGCTTGGCTATAAATGGGAATATGAAAGCTAAGTTGCTCCATAAAACGCTAAGGTTTTACCTTTATTACGCAGTTATCTTGTTTGTAATTGCATCTCCTGTTTTTTATTTTGTAATTCAGCAGTTGTATCAACGTGAAGCTGACGATACGTTGCAATTGCACAGAAATGAGTTTGTTATTAATATCCTGCCGAATTTTTCACAGAATGACGTTGTTAATTGGAACAAGTTCAATAGAAATATTCAGCTGACTCCCATTAATACATTTCAGAAGGACAGCTTTTTTACTACCAATTATTATGATTCTTTAGAGGCAGAATTAGAGCCATATCGGGTATTGAATTCTACCATTGTGTTAGATGGTAAATTCTATCAGTTTTCCTCAAAATTTAATCTGGTTGAAAATGAAGATATCATCCGCAATATCTTTTTATTGTTTCTTGGTATTTTACTTTTATTGGTACTCGGGATTCTCTTCATCACAAAAATATTTTCAGTATCACTTTGGCAACCTTTTTATAGAGCACTCGATCAGATTGAAGCATTTGAAATTGATAAAAGCTTTACTTATACCGAAATACAATCAAGTGTTGCAGAATTTGATCGACTCAATAACAGTGTGAAGAAACTGATTGAGAAAAATTTGCTTATTTATCAAAATCAAAAAGAGTTTATAGAGAATGCTGCACACGAATTACAAACCCCTCTGGCTGTATTTAAGGCTAAAGTAGATGCATTGATGCAATACCCCGATTTAAAGGAGGAGCATTATGCCATTATTAATTCCATTAATGATAATGTATCTAAGCTTTTTAGAATCAACAAAAACCTATTGCTATTGTCTAAAATTGAAAACAATAGTTATCAGCAATCGGAATCAATTTCATTAATCGGGGCTCTGTCAAAAAACATTGAATTCTTTAAGGAACAGGCAGCCGCTAAGCAAATACAAATTGAAACGTCTTATGCTTCTGACATTACATTAAATGCAAACACAGTCTTATTGGATATTTTAATCAGCAATTTATTTCTTAATGCTATTAAGTATAATCTGCAAAATGGATTCATTCGGATTTCGATAGCCAATAATATCCTTTTTTTTGATAATGATGGAATGGATAAGGCTTTGCGTAAAGAACTATTGTTTAAAAGGTTTTCTATGCAGAACGTCGGTGAAAATAGCTCCGGTCTAGGGTTATCTATTATAAAGAAAATTACTGATCTCTATCAATGGACAATCGATTACCAATATAAGGATGGATACCATCAATTTAAGGTCAGATTTTAAATTCAAGATTTCTTCAGAATCTCTTTGCAATTTTGACATTAAAAATGAAACACTTACCATTGATTTTAGCGGTTACATTGGCTACAGGCCTATTTGCTCAGTCTGTTCCAGCTTCAAAGGTTCCCAAAGCAGTTCAATCTGGGTTAACGGCAAAATTCCCAAAAGCAACCGTAGTAAAGTGGGATAAGGAAGGCAATGATTTTGAAGCCAGTTTTAGTGTAGAAAATCGAAGCATTTCCATTCTGTTGAATGCCAAAGGAGAAATTCTTGAAACCGAAGAAGAAATTGCAGCCAACATGGTGCCTGCTGCAGCTTTAGCTTATATGCAAAAAAACTATCCAAAGACTACCATCAAGGAAATGGCAAAAATTACCAGACAGAATGGGGAGGTTGTATATGAATTAGAGGTTAAGGGTAAAGATTTATTGTTTGATACAAATGGTAATTTAGTAAAGAAGAATTAAGGGACTAAAATGAGCAGAATTTCAAAAATATATTTCTTTTTATTTTTTGCATTGCCATTTGCCCTTGCAGCACAAAAGCAGAATATTACACTTTCTGGGCAGGTTATGAATGCCAGGGATAAATCACCCTTGGCATTTGTGAATATTATATTGAAGAAAAAAGTAGATTCCTCATTTGTTACCGGTACGGTAGCTAACGAGCAAGGGAGATTTGTGCTCAATGCTGTTCCTGCGGGTAATTACATTGTTGAGTACCAAACAGTAGGTTTTGAAAAGCTTAGTAAGAGCATACTGATAGGATCATTAAGTGCATTTTTAGATTTAGGCGTTACAGAATTAATAGCAACTACAAATACTTTACAAGAAGTAGTGGTTAATTCCAGCAAGCAAAATGATCTCAATAATGCAATGGATAAAAAGACCTATTCTCTGGCCAACAATATCAGCCAAACAGGAGGTTCGGTGTTGCAAGCTTTGAAAAACTTGCCCGGAATAACCAGTGGTCAAGATGGTAAGGTTGCATTGCGGGGAAGTGATAAGGTCGCCATTCTGATTGATGGACGTCAAACGGCTTTAACAGGTTTTAATAGTCAGTCTGGTTTAGAAAATTTACCCGCATCTGCAATTGAAAAAATTGAAATTATCAACAATCCATCTGCTAAATTCGATGCAAATGGGGCCGCAGGGATTATCAATATTATTTTCAAAAAATACAAGCAGGAAGGTTTTAACGGTAAAGTAGGACTAACAACAGGTTTAGGAGCCCTTTGGCAAAAAAAGGAAAACCTGCCAGAAATTCGTCCACAATACCAACGCACTCCCAAAATCAATCCTTCTTTATCGCTTAATTACCGTAAGAAAAAAATCAATGCTTTTTTTCAAGGAGATTGGTTGTATACGGAAACATTGAATAAAAACGAATTTGTAACCAGAACCTATCAAGACGGAACGGTTATTAATCAACAGACAAAACGAAATCGTAATACACACTTTCTTACTTCCAAAGCAGGTTTAGACTGGAATATTAGTGAGAATGACCAATTTTCTGTTTCAGCGCTTTATGGTACTGAAAAAATAATGGATAGGGGGGATGAGCCTTTTTTTAATAAAGATTTATCCAATCGCTTACGATTGTGGCAATTTTTAGAAGATGAGTTAAAGACAACTATAATGGCTTCGGTTAATTATGTTCACAAGTTTAGTCAACCCGGTCATCAACTCAACATTGGGTATAATTACACTTTTCACCGCGAAGACGAGAAGTATTTCTTCGAAAATAAAATGCCAACCTATATTGGACTAGACTCTTTTAAGTTGCTATCTGACGAACATGTTTCAGACTTTAATCTAGATTATACCAAGCCTTTATCATACGGACATATTGAAGCTGGGGTAAAATTCAGGTATCGTAATATTCCAACCAATATGACTTTTAAGCCGGGAATTAACTCGCCTTTGGATACAGGTGCTGGCGGTCAGGCAACTTATTCTGAAGTAATTCCTGCAGCTTATACCAATTATGTTTTTGAAAATGAAAAGATAGAAGCTGAAGCAGGCGTAAGGGTAGAATATGTAAACTTAAAGTATAAAGTAAATCCCAATCACAATACGTACAAAAGTGATGGATACAATTATACTGAACCTTTTCCTAATATTCGGCTGGCTTATAAATTTAATGAGCAAAGTAAAATCTCTTTATTTTATACCCGAAGGGTGGATAGGCCAAACGAAGTGGATATTAGAATCTTCCCTAAGTACGATGATGCCGAAATTATCAAAGTAGGCAATCCGGGCTTGAAGCCACAATTCACCAACTCTATTGAATTGGGCTATAAAACATCTTATAATAAAGGTTTTTTTTATGCTGCAGCCTATCGGAAAAACACAAAAGCAACAATTACCAGAATTGCCACGCAAGTGCCTCCCAGTACTTTGATTTATAACGTTTTCCAAAATGCCGGAAACAGTAGTAACACGGGGGTAGAATTCATTTGGCAAAATTCCTTTTCAAATGTTTTCTCACTAAATGCTAACCTGAATATATATCAGAACATCATAGAGGCATTTAGTGTGGTGAATAAATATCCGGTTCCCTCCCTTTATACGGCAGCCCAAGACAAGCTAACTTCTGGTAATTTTAAATTGAATGGTACGTTTAAGCTTTCTCCCAATTCCGAACTGCAGGTAGCCAGCATATACCTGGCCCCGGATTTAATCCCACAGGGAAAAGTGGGCTCACGATACTCTTTGGATATTGGATTCAAAAAACAATTAAGGGATAAGAAAACAGAACTTTTGATAAATGCAAGTGATCTATTGAACACCATGCGGGTAAAACGTGAAATAAAAGGTGCAGGATTTACATTAGTCAGCAATGACTATTATGAAACACAGGTTTTTAGAATAGGGTTAACGCATAAGTTTTAAAACCCACTCTTGTTGATTCGAGCATTTCTCAAATTTCAAGCATACGCACTCCAACGTGATATATAATAGAAGAGGGCAAACATGCTAATTCGAACATTTTTTTAATTCTAGCTCAGTATTTTTTTACTGATTGAAAAGTATAAAAGCTAGAATTAAAAAGCAGTGAGAGTTAGTATGTTTGCCCTCTTGAATATTATTACTTAAGTTCACCTACCATTTGCGAAGGCACCACCCACTGATCAAACTCTTCCGCAGTAAGGT
>CALEST010000076.1 GCA_937907555.1 uncultured Sediminibacterium sp. | reverse complement strand
AAGTCCATATCGGGATAAACCTTCTGGAAATATGCTTTTGTAGCTGCAGGATCTTTTTCTGCTGGCAGGCTTTCAGTACTGGATTCCATTGCTTTGAATACATCAGCTAAATTTACATTTTCTCTGATGGTATATACTTCAATACTCTCAAGGTGAGAAAAATTGTGCACTCTGCTGCTTACAAATTTGGTGCTATTGTCTTCCAAAGATTTTACAATTGCGCCGTCATTTTTGCTGCTGACCATTTCAAATAATCCACTCATTCCGGTAACCGATATCAGTTTGTTGTATTCCATTTTATTAAAATTGAGTTGCAAAGTAAAGGATTTTGTTCTGCCGATGGTTAGGATTGATGAATTGTTTCCAATGCTCTTTCCAGTCTTAGTTTTAAATCGGCATACGGAGTGTATCCTCTGGCGAGCAGATGGAACTTGGTAGCTGACTCCTGAAGTAGCACGCAGGGGAAGCCGGTAACCTGTAGTTGTTTTACGAGTGCGAATTCGTATTTAGCCTTTTCCTGATATTCTTCACTGTTCAGTTTCTCGTAAAATACATCCGCATCTATTGAATACTTCTCCAGCAAGTGCCTGTAAGCTTCATTGTCTGTTAAATCTCTGCCTTCAAAATGAAGTGCATATTGCAAATCAGCAGCAAAGTCAACCTGTTTAGCGGGAAAGATTTCCTTAAAAATGCAAAGGGCTATTGCAGGCTTTCCAGAGTTTGGAAACCAGTCGCTTAGATCGGGATTATTGATATGCCAAAGATAGTCCGGGCCAAAAGTTACACCACTGTATTCTTCCACCGTTTTGTAGGCAGATTGAATATAGGATGCGGTTGCACTGATATGTACAGGACTTTCGGGCAATACCATACCTCCGGAAAGGACTTCAATTTGCAAATCGGGAAAAGCAGCGGATAATTGCTTCATAACAGGGCTAAAGCCATAGCACCAACCACAATAAGCATCGTAACAATAGAAGAGTATAGGTTTCATTTTGCAAAAATAGGCAGGGATTCTATAGCTTTGCACATTGTTTTAACATGTAAATATCAGGTTATGCCAGGTTTTGAACTTTTTGGTGCCGAAGAAAGAAAAGAAGTAAATGATGTTTTAGAGACAGGCATTTTAATGCGATATGGATTTGACGGTCCCAGAAAAGGTATTTGGAAAGCCAAGGAATTGGAACTGGCCATAACTGAAACCTTCGGGTGTAAATATGCTCAGCTAACTTCTTCCGGAACTGCTGCCCTTACAACCGCAATGGCTGCATTGGGAATTGGTGCCGGTGACGAAGTTATTATGCCCAGTTTTACATTTGTTGCCAGCTTTGAAGCGGTGCTAAGTGTGGGTGCAATTCCTGTGCTGGTAGAAGTAGATGAAACGCTTACCCTGGATCCTGTGGCTGTAAAAAATGCCATTACCCCAAAAACAAAATGTGTAATGCCGGTGCATATGTGTGGTAGTATGGCCGACCTGGATGCTTTGCAATCCATTTGCAAGGCTCATAATTTGCTTTTGCTGGAAGATGCCTGTCAAAGTATTGGCGGAACCTATAAAGGCAAGGCATTGGGAACAATCGGGGATGCAGGCACTTTCAGTTTCGACTTTGTAAAAATGATTACCTGTGCAGAGGGTGGCGTTGTAATGACGAACAATCAGGAAATTTATACAAAAGCCGACGGATACACCGATCACGGACATGATCATTTAGGAGTAGACAGAGGGGCAGATTTGCACCCATTTATAGGATATAATTATCGCATAAGTGAATTGCATGCTGCTGTTGGATTGGCTCAAATTAAAAAGCTGAGCCATTTTCTGGAATTGCAAAAGAAGAACAATCTTGCTTTGCGCAAACACCTGGAAGCCATACCGGAAGTGAGTTTCAGAGTTGTGCCGGAAGGTGGGGATGATAGCTGTAGTTTTTTAAGCTGGTTTTTACCAACAAAAGAACTTACACAGGCGGTAGTACAGGAAATGAAAGATCAGGGCGTATTGGCGGGTAATTTTTACTGGTTTGCCAATAACTGGCACTATATCAGCAAATGGGATCATTTAAAAAATGCACAAACCCTGAATCGCATGAGTGCAGATCAGACCAATGCTTTGTTACAACTGGCTCAAACCGCATTTCCGCAAAGTGATGCCATTATGAGCAGATGCATTTCAACAGCCATCAGTTTGGTTTGGACAGAAGAGCAGATTCAGGAAAAAGGTACTAAGATGGCAGCAATCATTAATAAAGTGCTGGGAAAATAATTATTGGCTTTTCCCTTCCATTTTATTTACATAATCTAAGGTTCCCAATCTGAACCGGAAAGGAATCTTGGTTGCTTTTTCTAATTGCAATTCCTTTTTACAGAAAAATCCAAGGCCTTTTACATAATGGTCAGGAGGCAATATTTTTACTGGTTGTTGTTTTAGGCTATCAATTTTCTGCATGAAACTATGGGAAAAAATATTTCTCTGTTCCTTTGGCACTAGTTGTACCTGTGCATTCGTTGCCGCACCTATTAGGAATAAATTCACAAACAAACAAATTGTTTTACGCATTGTCTCGGTATAAATCTGTGTAAATTTACAGCGTAATTATTAATAGATGTCACTCAGTCAATCATTACAGCAAAAGTTGCTCCAGAAACTGTCTCCTCAGCAGATTCAGTTGATGAAACTATTGCAGGTGCCTACTGCCAATTTAGAGGAAAGAATTAAAGAGGAACTGGAAGAAAATCCGGCGCTGGAGCAGGGCGAAGAAGGACATGAAGAGGATTTTCATGATGAGCTGAAGGATGAATTTGATAATTCAGCCGATGATGACATTGATCCCGATGGTAGTTTGGAAGAATACGACAATGTAGATATCAGCGAATACGTAATGGATGATGATGGTGAAATTGCTGATTATAAAACAAAGGATGATAATTATCCGGAAATGGATGATCAGAAAGTAATACCCATTAAGGTTGAAACCAGTTTTCATGAAATGGTTTTGAATCAGTTGGGTATGCTTGAACTGGATGAAAGAAGCTATAAAATTGCAGAGCAGGTTGTGGGGAGTCTGGATGATGATGGTTACCTGAGAAGGGAATTGACTTCTATAGCAGATGATCTTGCATTTAGACAAAGTTTAGTAGTAGAAGAGAAAGAAATTGAAGCCATTATTTCACAAATTCAACAGTTTGATCCTGCCGGTATTGCTGCAAGAGATTTAAGGGAGTGTCTTTTATTGCAGTTGAAAAGAAAAACAAATGAAGGTAAAAGTGTGGAACTGGCTGTTCAGATTCTGACTAAATATTTTGATGAGTTTACCAAAAAGCATTACGAAAAAATTCAGAAGAGTCTGGGATTAACGGATGAACAACTCAAGGAAGTAATTGGTCAGATTATAAAACTGAATCCTAAGCCCGGAGGAAATATGGGCGAAATGAATAAGGCTGAAACTTATATTGTTCCCGATTTTTTTGTGATTAATAATAACGGTTCGCTGGAACTTTCTCTGAATTCTAAAAACGCACCTGATTTAAGGGTAAGTGAAGGTTACCGGGATATGTTGAAAGAGTATGAGAAAGGCAGCAAAAAAGATAAGAGACAGAAAGAGGCTGTGCTTTTTATTAAACAAAAAATAGATGCAGCCAAGTGGTTTATCGACATGATTAAGCAGCGTCAGGATACACTAATTGGTACCATGGGTGCCATTATGAAATACCAGCAGGACTTTTTTCTAACTGGTGACGAAACCACACTGCGCCCTATGATTCTAAAAGATATTGCAGAAGTAACAGGGTTAGATATTTCAACAGTGAGCCGTGTAGCCAATAGCAAATTTGTTCAGACTGAATTTGGTACTTATCGCCTGAAGTTTTTCTTTAGTGAATCGCTTAGTACCGAAAGTGGCGAAGAAGTGAGTACAAGAGAAGTCAAAAAAATTCTGAGTGATATGATTGAGTCTGAGGACAAGC
>CALEST010000075.1 GCA_937907555.1 uncultured Sediminibacterium sp. | reverse complement strand
TAAAGATTCTATTTATGCTGCAAGGGCATGGAAACAATTAGCATTAATGGCAAATTACCCTGATTGGGGAGCTAACCGCCATTTTTTAGATGCAGGTATTGGTGCTTTTGATGTCGCATTTGCTATTAACGGATTGAGAACTTATATCAAAGAGGAACAAAAAAAACTGCTTGCCGATGCGGTAATGAAGTTTGTGCTAATACCCGGCAGAGAGCAAATGCGAAAGAATATATGGTGGTCAACTGCCAATCATAACTGGAATGGAATATGTAATGGGGGAATCATCATGGCTGCTTTAGCAATATTTGAGTACAATCCGGCCTTGTGTGCAGAGGTGATCAGCCTAGCAGTGAACAGATTACCTACATATATTCAGCATTTTTCTCCGGATGGGCAAAGCGAAGAAGGGTTAATGTACTGGGGTTATGGATTAATGTACACCACGATTACTTTTGAAGCACTTAAAAGAAGACTGGGCACAGTCTTTGGTCTGGATACAATTTCAGGCTTTAAAAAAACAGGGTGGTTTCCTGTATTGATGTCAGGTCCGGTAGCAGCCTTGAATATTGGTGATGACCCAATAAAAACAGAAAAGGCAAAAACACTTTTTTGGTTCGCTAGACATTATCAAGATAAAGGGCTGGCCACATTAAACTATCACAATAGTATTACTCAGAGAAATGTTACCTGGCAAGATCTGCTTTATTATGATCCTGCTTTGGTAGAGAAGAATACAAATGAAAGGTTAGATATTCCGCTTGCCAATTATACGAGAGGTATTGAAGTTGCAAGTATCAGATCATCTTGGAATGATACTGCTGCATTTATTTCAATACATGGTGGTGCAAACAATGCTAATCATGGGCATCTTGACGCAGGAAGTTTTGACATACAATCATACGGAGTGGTTTGGGCCATTGGTAATCTTGGTAGGGATGATTATACTTTTCCAGGTTATTTTTCTAAAACAACAAAGCCAGATTATTTAGACACTCCTGAAATACAAGCTACAGCTGGTAGATGGCATTTTTATCGATTGAGGGCAGAAGGTAAAAATGTGCTTGTCATTAATCCTGATGTACGACCAGATCAGAATGAGAAAGGGGTTGCACAAATAAGCCCACTTCAGTTGAAACAGGGGTATCAGTTCTATACAGCCGATCTTACTTCCTGTTATAGTCGTGATGTACTATTGTATCAGCGAAGTATTGGTATGCATACAAATAATGGCTTTATCACCGTGCAAGATACGGTCATATGTAAACAAGCATCTACGATATGGTGGTCTATGCATACAGGTGCCAATATTGAACTTAGCGATAATGGTAAAACAGCTGTGTTGAAGCAGGGTGAAAAACAAATGAAAGTATATCTGAGAAGCCCTGTAAATGCATCGTTTGTAGTATTGTCTGCTAGTTATTTACCGGGCCAGTCATTCCCGTTAACGAGAAACTCGCCGAATAATGCTTTCAAGAAGTTGGCGATAAAAATCAATAACACTAAAGAAGCTTTATTCAAGATTGATTTCGGCAATACAGCTGTTATTCGTGATAATAGTAGTGTTGTGCTGTTCAATAAATAAGTATATGCGTCAGTTAATATTGATGATCGTATTTGTGTTCATCTATACAGGACAGCTTTTTGCCCAAAAGCTAAAGCTTGGAACACCTTTGCAGTCTAAAATGGTTGTGCAACAGGCACAGCCTTTTAGCGTGTGGGGTAAAACAACGCCTGGTAATTGGGTAAGTATAAAGGCAAGCTGGCTAAAAGACTCATTAATTGTAAAGGCCTTAGCGGATAGTGTTTTTTTCTGCCAACTTAAGGTGCCTAAAGCAAAGAAGGGTGATTATACACGTTATGAGCTCTTAGTTAGAACAAAGGATACGAGTATCAACCTTACGGATGTGCTTATCGGAGAAGTGTGGTTGTGTAGCGGGCAGTCTAATATGGAAATGAGTATGCGTCCTGTTCCTCCTTACCATCAGGGTGTATTGAATAATTCACAAGAAATTGCCAGTGCTGCTTCAGATAAAATAAGACTTTATCGTAATGAAAAATTATACGATTCTGTGCAGAGAGATTTTACAAAAGGGCAATGGACAGAATGTCTGCCAGAATATGCAGCCATGTTTAGTGGTGTTGCTTATTATTTTGGAAAACGTTTGAGTGAGGTTTTAGACGTGCCCATCGGTTTATTTCAATCATCCATCGGCAGTGCATCATGTCAGGCTTTTATGAGTAGGAGTGTACTTGCAGGCGATCCTGATTTAAAAAGAGTCTATATTGATCCATACGATAAGAATCCACAGGATAAAATTCCTGTATTACGCCCGATGTATGTATACAATGCGATGATACATCCGCTAATACCATTTTCTATCAAAGGGGTGCTCTGGTATCAGGGAGAATCGAATGCAGGTGAAATTACGATGTATCCTAAGCTAATGGCTAAACTTATTGACAGTTGGCGTAGTCTCTTCAAACAGCCAAATATGCCCTTTTATTATGTACAAATGACTCCCTATAATTGGAAGAAAAATGATAGTACAGAGTTTAGGTATGCTTTGTTTCGCGAGGCTCAGGCCAAAGTTACTACCCTTGTTCAAAATACTGCCATGGTCTGTACGATGGATGTAGGAGACCCTGATCAAATTCACCCTTCAAATAAAAAACCTGTTGGGGAAAGGTTGGCTATGATGGCCTTGCATAATACATATAAAAGAAAAATGGAGAATCCATATGGACCAGTTTTTCGCAACATGATTATTCGAAATGAAAAAGTAATTATTGAATTCGAGAAGTCAACAGTAGTAAATGGATTGAACACCAATGATGGTGCTGCACCAAGGCATTTCTATATTGCTGGTGCGGATAAGATTTTTTATAAAGCGGATGCATTTATTGAGGGAAGCAGCATTCTGCTCAGTTCAACCCTTGTAAAAGCTCCCGTTGCAGTTAGATACGCTTTTACCAACTTTCCTGTAACCAATCTGCAGAATAAGCATGGGTTGCCTGCATACCCATTTAGAACAGATAATTGGGAATAATATATAGCAATTATGAAGAAGTATATATACACATGTTTACTACTACATTTTCTTATGGCGGCTGATGCTCAGTCGAGATTGAATTTTGGGCTTACAAAAAAGCAGGCCGACTCAGTAATGCCTGTATCGAAGGGAATGATTGATCGTCCCATAAGTAAGGCAACAGTCCCACCCCAAGTACAACAGGTAAATTTTGAGCAGCAGAAGTTTGAACTAAAACGTGGATGGCTACTCGCAGAGGACAGTATTTTTTTACAACAGAAAACAGCATTGTCAGAGCCAGTACGTCAATATAAGCAGTGGAACAAT
>CALEST010000074.1 GCA_937907555.1 uncultured Sediminibacterium sp. | reverse complement strand
GGGAATCTGGTGATTGCAGGCAGAACATCTTCTATTAATAATTATCCTACAGTAAGTAGTTTCCCTTTGTTTGGTTCAGGTGGAGGAACCCATGATATTGTACTAACAAAACTGAATCCCAATGGGACTGCTTTAATTGGCTCTCTGCGTATTGGAGGAAGTGGCAGAGATGGAGTAAATATTCGGCCGAATTATGAAAACCCTACAGGTCCGGAAACCACCAGAAGAAATTACGGAGATGATGCCAGAAGTGAAGTGATCTTTGATAATCAGGGAAATATTTTATTGGCATCTGTAACACAGTCAATTGATTTTCCTACCAGTGCCGGTGCGTTTCAAAGAAGCAGTGGTGCGGCAAGATCCAACGGAAGGATGCAAGATGGTGTACTGATAAAATTAAATTCAACGCTTTCACAAGTTATTTTTTCCAGTTACCTGGGAGGTAATGATGATGATGCTGCTTTTGTGCTGGCCATTAATCCTGCCAACAATAATATTTATGTGGCTGGTGCTACCGCAAGTGATAATATGCCTGCAAGAGCCAATGCACCTGCTGGATTTCAGAATTTCAACGGTGGGGTAGATGGCTTCATCAGTATTGTATCTCCGGATGGTTCTACTATACAAAGCACTTCTTATTTTGGAACCAGTCTGGTGGACGTTATTTTTGGTATTCAGTTTGATCGTCAGGGATACCCTTATATAGTGGGCACAACCACCGGAACGCTCACCCCGCA
Source organism: uncultured Sediminibacterium sp. (assembly GCA_937907555.1). Lineage (GTDB taxonomy): Bacteria > Bacteroidota > Bacteroidia > Chitinophagales > Chitinophagaceae > Sediminibacterium. The sequence goes on along the minus strand of CALEST010000074.1, from coordinate 3,260 downwards.
AAATTCACCTTATAATACGGCCAATCCTGTACAGGCAACAGGCAAACAGTTTATTGTTAAATTTCAACCTGATCTTTCCAGTATCATTTATTTAAGCAATTTTGGTACTGCCGGATCAACCGCTCCCAACCTGTCTATCTCCGCATTTCTGGTTGACCGTTGCGGTAATGTGTATGTTTCAGGCTGGGGAGGCAGTAATATCAATAGTTTCCCAACCAGTTCTATTACCAACCTTCCTATTACTTCAGATGCCTATCAATCCAATACGGACGGTGCGGATTTTTATTTCTTCGTTTTAGAAAGAGATGCACAAAGACAATTGTATGGATCCTTTTTTGGACAAACAGGGGGATTTGCAGATCACGTAGATGGGGGAACCAGCCGGTTTGATCCGAATGGAACCATCTATCAATCCATTTGTTCCTGCAGAAGAAACGGAGATCCAAGCAGACCCATACTGGGAACAGGTGGAGCATGGTCAACAGCCAACCGCAGTAATTCTTGCAATCTCCTTGCCATTAAAATTGCTTTCAATTTAGCAGGGGTAGGCGCGGGTATCAAAACGTCTATTAATGGGGTTGCCAGGGATACTTCCGGTTGTGTTCCCTTAACCGTTGTTTTTTCTGATACACTGGAATTGGCCCGGAGTTATCGATGGGATTTCAATGATGGATCACCTGAAGTATCCACGAACAATTCTTCTGTTACCCATACATTCAATAATGTAGGTATATATCGTGTAAGATTAATTGCTACCGATCCGGCATCCTGTAACGTGAACGATACTGCCTTTATTACCATGCGGGTAAGAGCCGATGAAGCGGTATTGGGTTTTACTCCCAATAAATTATTGCCTTGTGAATCCTTAACTTACCGGTTCGATAATACATCCATTGCACCCAGGACCTTTGGAGCCAATGCCTTCCGTTGGGATTTTGGAGATGGTACCAGACAGGTAGCTTCTTTTGGTCCGGTAACACATACCTATGCAGCTCCCGGAACCTATAATGTTAGGTTGATTTTAATTGATACCAGCTTCTGTAATGAACTGGATAGTATAGAAACTCAACTCAGAATTTCTCCACTGGTGGACGCAAGATTTGAAACCCCCTTATTGGGTTGTGCACCTTATACAGCAGTGTTTAATAATACTTCTTTGGCAGGGCGTACATTTATCTGGGACTTTGGAGACGGCAATACTTCCACCGCAACTTCCCCTCAGCATTTGTATACAGCAGTGGGTAATTATACAGTAAGACTGATTGCAATTGATTCTTCAACTTGTAATATTGCCGATACCACCAGTTTATTAATCAGTGTCAGAGGAAAACCAACCGCTGGCATCAGCTTCAGTCCTGATCCAACCGAACCCAATACACCTGTAACATTTACAAACAGTAGTTTCGGTGCGGACAGATACAAATGGACTTTTGGTGATGGAGATAGTTTATTTACCAATCGCATAGACACTACCGTTAAACATTTGTACAATGCAACCGGTACTTACAATGCCTGTGTAATTGCCATTAATGATGCCGGTTGCGCTGATACCAGTTGTGTTCCTGTAGCCATAACCATTGTTCCTGGCTTTAATGTGCCCAATGCATTTTCTCCTAATGGAGACGGGGTGAACGACCGGATTTTTGTTAGGGGTTTTGGTATTTCTAAAATGAGTTGGCGTATTTATAATCGTTGGGGGACCCTGGTTTATTTTGGAACCAGTCCTTCGGATGGCTGGGACGGTACCTATAACGGAAAGTTACAGCCACAGGAAGTATACCATTATACCCTTGAAATTGAATTTAGCAACAAAGAAAAAGCAACTAAAAAAGGGGATATTACCCTTTTACGCTAATACAGGAAATAAACAATGAAAGGATTGAAAATAACATATCGTTTTCTGGGCGTATTGCTGGGATTAGTAGTACAACAATGGGTTGCTGCACAGGCTTTGAATTATTCTCAATATTTTAATTCACCCTTGCTGGTAAACCCTGCCAACACAGGTTTTAATCCGGATTATGATTACAGAGCCGGTTTGAATTACAGAAACAGTTTTACTGCAGTTGGTGGAGGATACAAAACCATGGGTGTATGGGCAGATGCGAAATTATTTGCCAATCGTTTCGAGAATGGTTGGATGGGAATTGGAGGCAGTATCATAAAAGACGTTGCCGGAACCGGACAACTAACGGCTACCGGTGCATCTCTTTCTCTGGCATGGCATCAAATGCTGGGTTACAAAAGTTTGCTGAGTGCAGGATTCAGCGCAGGAGTAACCACTAAGCGGGTTGATATAGCCAAACTTAATTTTGACAATCAGTGGAACGGTCAGTTTTTTGACGTGTCTATTCCTTCCAATGAACCCTTTGCATTTAGTCAGGTGGGATATTTAGATTTGAATATGGGTTTGAATTATGCCTATTTCGCATCTGAAAACTTTTACTTCAATGCGGGTGTTTCCATGATGCATATTAACCGTCCGAGAGAGAGTTTTTTTGCTGCCAATATCAGTGATGCAAGAGTGCCCACAAGATTTAATTTTTTCGCCAATGCAAGTATCAAACTGGAAGATATGTGGATATTGAATCCCAATATATATTTCAGCACCATTGGCAATAAAAATGAATTGGTAATGGGAATGAATGCCAACCGAAACTTAGGCGGGAATGGAGCACAGCAAATGATTGTAGGGCTTTATTACAGAAACAGGGATGCCATTATTCCCATGATTGGCTATTCTGTCAATGATCTTCAGATTACGGTTAATTATGATGCAACCATTTCTTCATTAGGCAGATTGAATGCAACCAGAGGAGCATATGAGTTGTCCATCATTAAGCACGGTATTTTCTCCAGCTCGGGAGGACGTTCTGTTAAATGTCCTACAGTTCGTTTTTAAGTGCTTCAAACTTTATATCTTGCGTAATACAAACGATTACGCATGAAATATCTTCCCTTAGATTCGAACATTTTTATCAACAACAGAAAGCGTTTTGTACGCCAGATGACCGCGAATAGTATTGCAGTATTTGTAAGCAATGATGAGTGGCCTGGTAATGGAGATGCTTTGCATCCTTTTAAACAGAACAGCGATTTGTTCTGGCTGAGTGGAATTGTTCAGGAAGATTCAATGGTAATTCTGTTTCCAGATAATCCGGATCCCAAGTTTCGCGAAGTGCTGGTATTGGTAAGACCCAATGAATTGAAAGAAAAATGGGATGGAAAAAGATTGCGTGCAGAAGAAGCCAGAAAAATAT
>CALEST010000073.1 GCA_937907555.1 uncultured Sediminibacterium sp. | reverse complement strand
TTCTGGATGAATTGCCGGAATTCAGCAGAACGGTTTTAGAAGTGTTGAGGCAACCTTTGGAAGAACGCATGATCAGCATTGCTAGGAACCGGATTTCACTGGCCTTCCCGGCCAGTTTTATGTTAGTGGCTGCAATGAATCCCTGCCCCTGTGGTTATTATAATCACAAAGAGAAAGAGTGTACCTGCGAATCAGGTCAGGTAAACCGTTACCTGAATAAAGTATCGGGTCCTTTACTGGATCGCATCGATTTACATATACAGGTGAATGCCATGCAATTTGATGAAATGAGCAAGGATACCAGGGAAGAAGATTCTTCAGTGATTCGCAGCAGAGTGATCAAAGCCAGGACTATACAAACGGAGCGGTATCGAAACCATAAAACCGTTCACACCAATGCACAAATGACCACAGCACAAATGCGTAAATATATTGTGTTGGAAAAAGAAGTTACAGATGTGTTGGCTCAAGCTATGAAAATGCAAAACCTGAGTGCAAGGGCATATGACCGCATTTTAAAAATCAGCAGAACCATTGCCGATCTGGCGGGAAGCCATCAGGTGCAAAAGCAACATATTGTTGAAGCGATTGGCTACAGGTCTTTAGATAAATCCAGTTGGGGTCAGCGTTTTAAATAGAGATATGTATACTTTTATTTAAGGCGATAATTAGTTTAATTGTAACAATTAAAAATAACTGGCGGATGTAAAATGCAATTTAATTTCTTATTCTTCTTGTAATATCTCATTCAACTCTTAGAAGGCTTGAATCTACCTCAATTACTTTTTTTGAGAGTAGTGAAATAGTCCAAATTATATTTCCTTGCCCTTCAATTGGACTTAATGCTTCCTTTACACCTTTAATAGGAAGATATCCTAGTCCGTTATCAAACACATCAAAAAATCCTTCGCCTTTGAACTTTGGAATCTTTGTTGAAGAATCAAGAATGAGGGAAATGTTTTCTGCACCACCAATGTTTGTAATAAGATAATCTCCAACAAATCCATTAATAGAGTCTTTTTTCTGTTTTATAGTAACAGGATTTCTAGAATTAGTCATGCCTGTAGTATAAACGTTCCCATTTATATTTTTCACTTTAACTGTTTGTTGTTTAAAATCAGCAAGACTAGCTCTTGATGAATCATTTACAAAAAAAGAAAAAATCTTATCACTCGTAATCAAATACTTCCGTAAAGTATTATGTATTCCATCTTTATCTCGAACACTAATTTTATACATGCATTCAAGTGCAGGTATTTTCTGACTGTACAAAAATGTTGAAAATGGTAAAAACAAAACTAGAAAAATGTAATATATGCGCATACAAATAACTTATTTTATTGAGCACAAGCACCACCTGCCATGCTTGCAAGACCTGATTGATAAGCAGCATCTTGTAAAGCCATCTGATTAGATGTTTCTAGTGAAAGTGCATTTGTATAATAATTATCTTGAAATGAAATAGCATACATTGACATATCAATCATGGTTGTACAATCAAAGTGAAAAAAAGGTCCAATAGTATTACTTCTGATAGTATTTGAAAAAAAAGTGTGATAAGGATTGCTTTTATTCATTCTGGCATCATTCCAATATTTAAGACTATTTCTGCTTATCTCTAAAGTGCCAGCAAGTAAGAGCTTCTCAGGTTGACCTAAGTCTTTATCATTAAAAATAGCTTCTAATTTAGAATCAATTTTCAAAAGTGTACTCTGAGAAAATCCTTCTTTTGCAATCAAGAAAATTTCTACTAAATATTTTTTTGTATGCTCATCTATTTTTTTAAAATGTTTTTGAACATAATTTTCTGGTTCAAATAATCCATATTTATCATATATCACTTTACTCTCAGGAACAGTAGCTGAAAAGTTTGAAAGCTTAATAGAAAGGATTGCCTTTCGGTACTCTTGTGAATTCACTCCTTGAACATCAAAGGAACGAGCGGCAGAATCAACTAAAGTATTATGCGCTTCCCCGGTTGCACTTGCAAGTGTTCGAATAGCATCATTTGTTAATGATTCCATTTCAAGTGAACTTGTCTTCTCGCATGAAAAAAAAGAGATGACAATTAGAGCAAGAACTAAAAACGACTTGTTTAAATAATACATAGTAAGAGAAATTTTATTCTTACAAGGTTAAGTTTTCTTAAGAAAGAAAATCACCGTGTTTTCACGGTATTTTATTTTTCAAAAGCAAGAATTTCCTTTACCGCCCTCTCCCCACTTCTGACCGCGCCTTCCATATAACCATTGAATTGTGTGCTGGTTTCGGTCCCGGCCCAGTGGATGTGTTGAAATGGAGTAGCCAATGAAGCATTGTATTTTGTTAGCATGCCCGGAGGAAACATGCCTGCATAACATCCTTTGGTAAAAGGTTCTTCCGTAAAACTTTTATCGGTATAATATTCCAACTCAGCAGCAGCGGGTCCAAACATCCGAACGAATCCGGCTTTTACCATTTCTTTTCTTTCGGCAATATCGTGTTGCATCAGTTGCTTTGCATTTTCTGCCAGACTGAATCCCATCAGAATACCCTTGCTTCCATTCCAGGGTGAGTTGTCAAATACCACAGAAGTGATTTCGTCCGGAGCAGCTACCAATCCATTTTTAAATTCCTTTCTCCAGAATGGCGTTGCGTATACTGCATAGCATTTTACCACGCTTCCCATAAAATTGGATTGCATCAGATTCCATTGTGCAGTAGGTACTGCAGGTGTAAAAACGATATCGGTTGCTGCAACCGGTGGAATGGCTACAATACAATGCGCAGCGGTACATTCAAATCCTTCTCCTGAAACCCTTACTCCGTTTTCATCCTGGCTAATCTGTGTTACCACTTTTTCATATTGAATGGCATTGCCCAATGCTTCTGCCATTTTAATACAAATACTTTGTGCGCCCCCTTTAATGCGATCTTGCTGCGCCCCTTTGTGAATATTCATCAGGTAGTCTAAGTTGCCGCTACTCTTGATGTAAAACAAAGCATGCAAAAAAGAAAGGGTGGATGCGTCTGTAGCAAAAACAGCTTCAGCAGCAATTGCAAACATTTTTTTGGCTGTTTCATTTTTCATCTGCTGTTGCATCCAGTCTGCCAAACTCATGGAATCCCATT
>CALEST010000072.1 GCA_937907555.1 uncultured Sediminibacterium sp. | reverse complement strand
CCATTTTATAGCTGATATCTATAAGATATTGTCTTATTCCTACAATTAGGGATTTTTAGCCATTTTAATAGCTTTTTAATGTTTATTCCTTTAAGATTTCTTTAACAATACTTCAAATTAATGTATATTGAAATCTTAATATTCTAAACCAAAACCTAAACAAATGAGAAAAATTTTGTTGTTGATGCTGGGTTTTATTCTTTTTATGAATACTACCTATGCACAAAAAACAACAGTTAGGGGTAAGGTTACAGACACCAATGGAGTGGGTGTACCTTCTGCTACTGTTAAAGAAAAAGGCACTAAAAATGCAGTAAGTGCGGATGGGGATGGCAATTTCATGATTTCTGTATCTCCAAATGCTGTGCTGCAGTTTACTGCCACTGGTTTTGGGATGGTAGAATTGCCAGCAGACAAAGCCTCTTCCGTTAAAATGAAAGAAGCAGTAGATAACCTAAGTGAAGTGGTTGTTACGGCTTTAGGAGTAAAAAGAGAGAAAAAAGCGCTTGGTTATGCTGTACAAGAAGTAAAGGGCGAAAATCTAACCGTTGCCAAATCTTTAGATATTAGTACTTCTTTAGCAGGTAAAGTAGCAGGTATTCAGCTTGTAGGCTCACCCAGTTCTTCTTTTGATAATGCTGATATATTAATTCGCGGTGTTACAGGGCTAGGACCACAGGCTCCCATTTTTGTGGTAGATGGAACCATCACGAACCAGTCAGCCGTTATTTTAGATAATATTGAAACGGTATCTGTATTAAAAGGACCTGCTTCTACTGCACTATATGGTCAGCGTGCTGCCAATGGCGCTGTTGTTATTACTACAAAGAAAGGTTCTCGTAAAAAATATACCAGTGTAGATGTGAATCTTGGATTAACTTTTGAAAAGCTGGCATTATTGCCTCCTTATCAAAATGAATACGCTGGTGGTTATTCTTCTTCATTAACATCTGCAGGAACATCGTTTGATGCTCAAGGTTTTTATTTGTTTAAGTACAATCCTGCAATTCATCCTGCCTCTTGGGCTGCTTTTAATGGTCAACGTATGTTAGAGTATGGAGCAGATGAAAGCTGGGGTCCTAAAATGAATGGAGATAATTATCGTGCTTACTGGAGCTGGTATCCTGGCGCAGAGTTTGGTCAATTAACTCCATTGACACCCCAGCCTAATAATGTTAGAGATTTCTTTAGAACGGGTGTAAATAAAAATAACTCGATTTCATTTTCTTCTGGTGGTGAAGGCTATAATTTCAGGATGACTTATGCCAATCAAAACAGAAGTTTGATGATTCCAAATGCCAATAGAGACCAACATCAATTGGCGTTGAACGGATCATTTGATATTGGCAAGTATATTACCATTTCAACCGATCTTACCTATACTACCAATAGCACTAAAGGAAAGCCTGCAGAAGGATATCGTTTAGATGGATTAAATATCACACAGAATTTTAACCAATGGTTTCAGCGTCAAATAGACATGAAGCGCATGCAAAACTATAGAGAACCTGATGGTAGTTTAAACTCATGGAATATTGGAGACCCCAATGCCAGTGCGGATATTAAAGTTTATGGAAGACCGCAATATTGGGATAATCCATATTTCATGGTTAATGAAGCATTTTCTACTCAGGCACAAAATAGATTGGTTGGAAACATTGGCATGAACATTAAAATTAATAAGCACTTGAACATTGTGTCTTATGTAAGAGCCAATACCTATAATAATGAAAACACTGGCCGAATGCCAACTGGTGCATTGACATTGGATTATTTTGATATTTCTCAGGATCGTTATTCTGAAATGAACTATGAAACCAATATCATGTACAAAAATAAGTTCGGCGATTTCTCTGTAGATGCTATGGTGGGTGGCAACGTTCGTAAGAACAGTTATAGCGCATTATCAATGGGTACACAAGGTGGCTTGAGTTCTCCAAACTATTTTGATATAGCTGCTTCTATTTCTCGTCCTTCTGTAAGCCGTTCTTACGAAAAGAAAACAGTGAACTCTGTACTTGGTAAAGCTTCTGTAGGTTGGAGAGATATGTTATTTGTGGAAGGTACGTTGCGTAACGATTGGTCTTCTGCATTGCCTTCACAAAGTAATTCTTACTTATATCCTTCTTTAAGCACCAGCTTCATCTTTACTGAATTGCTAAAATCTAGCTGGCTAACTTATGGTAAATTAAGAGCATCTTATGCGAGTGTTGGTTCAGACTTAGGTGCACACGCACTTAATCTGGCTATTGGAAATGGATCTTTTTATGGAACCAATCCATCTGCAACTATCGGCAACCAATTTAAAGGAGGCGGTATTCGTCCTGCATTAACCAAAGCCTATGAATTTGGTGTTGAATTAAGGTTATTCAAGAAAATTGGTTTAGATGTTACTTATTACCAAAATAACAATACCGACCAAATCTTAGGTATTGATGTAACACCTGCAAGTGGGTTCTCTACAGCACAAATTAATGCCGGTAATATTCAAAGTAAGGGGATTGAAATTACACTTAGTGGTAAGCCAATTGAAACCAGAAACTTTAGCTGGGATGTTACTTTAAACTGGGCTAAAAATCAGAACAGTATTAAAGAATTGGCTCCAGGTATTAATACTTACCTATATGCAACCAATCGTTATGATACTCGTTTAGAACATAGAGTAGGTGGTGAGTGGGGCACTTATTATGGAAGAAAATGGAGAACAGATCCAACAACAGGACAAACTTTAATTGACGCAACAGGTCAGCCTTTGTATGATATCAATCAAAGAATTGGAACAGTATTGCCAAAATTCACTGGTGGTATGTTCAATTCATTAAAGTATAAATCATTTGATTTAACATTTGGTATTGATTTCCAAAGTGGCGGTTTGTTCTATTCTGAAACTAGAAACTTTAATACAGGTGCTGGACTTTCACAAGAAACAGTGGGTGTAAATGATAAAGGGTATGATTGGAGAGATTATCCTGGTGCTTATACTACAGCAGGTGGTAACACAGGTAATGGTGGTATTCGTATTCCTGGCATTTTTGCCAATGGTGCATTGGCTGGGAAGGAGAACAACCGTTATATTTCTGCAAGGGCCTATTGGTACACAGCTCGTCAGCGTGACGCCGGCAATGTATTATTAGACGCTTCTTATATTAAGCTTCGTGAAATCAGATTTGGATACACTATTCCTGCATCTGCATTAAAATCTATTCCTTTTGTAAAGTCTGCCAATATTGGTTTTATGGTTCAAAATGCCTGGTTAATATGGGCTACTACCAAAAAGTGGGGTGTTGATCCATCAGAGTTGGAAAACTTCTACCGTGAAGGTGGTCAGCTTTCTTCTACGAGACAATTTGGTTTCAACTTAAGGGCTTCATTTTAGTAAACGAATTCAGTAAAAACAAAAAGACATTTTATGAAAAAGATATTTATCGTTTTTGGTTTGCTGGCTACGTTACAAAGTTGTAACAAGTTTGGCGATACCAATATTTCCCCTGCACAGCTAACAACTGCTTCTACAAAAGCGTTGTTGACCAATGCAGAACAAGCGCTTAGTACTTATGTAACCAGTGCAAGATTAGGTTCAATGTATATTCAACATATTTCCGAAGGACCTTATCCTGGATCTTCATTGTATAGCGATAGAAACTCTAGTTTTGCTGGCTGGTACACAGGGCCCTTGTATGATTTGCAAACAATTATTAACTATAATAATGCAGGTTCTTCTTCTGCAAATGGCAATGGGTCTAAAAACAATCAGATTGCTGTTGCAAGAATTTTAAAAGCGTATTACTTTTTGCAAATGACTGATATATGGGGTGATATTCCATATTCAGAAGCATTACAGGGCGATAAGAATTATTCCCCTAAATATGATAAACAGCAAGATATATATACTGCTTTATTTAAAGAGCTAACAGAAGCAGTTGCGCAAATAAATGAATCAGAAACAGCTGTAGTAGGGGATATCTTATTAAATGGTAATATGGCAGCCTGGAAGCGATTTGCTAATACTACGAGAATGGTTATGGCGCTTCGAATTTCAAAAGCTGACCTTGCTAAAGGTAAAACAGAATACGCTGCTGCAGTTGCTGCTGGTGTTATTGCCAGCAATGCACAAAATATAAATTATAAATACATTGCAGGCGACCCCAATAACTACAATCCATGGTATAATAACTATACCATTAGTAATCGTAATGACTATGCTATTAGTAAAACAATGACAGATTATATGGATCCAAAAGCGGATCCAAGATTGCCTGTTTTTGCAGAAACGTTAGCAGGAGGCGTTATTAAGGGATTGCCTTATGGCAGAAACGTAGCTGTAAATATTCCTGCTGCTTATAGCAGAATTGGAACTGCATTCAGAAGTCAGGATTCACCACTTACCTTATTCAACTATGCACAAGTGTTATTTATGCAGGCAGAAGCGGCTAAGTTAGGTTATGTTGCTGGCGGTGATGTAGAGGCAGAGGCGAAATATAAGGCTGCTATTAAAGCTTCTTGGGAAATGTATGGTGTATTTAATCAGGCAAAGTATGATACTTACATTTCATTGCCCGAGATTGCTTACACATCTGTAGACGGACATAAGAAAATCATGACAGAAAAATGGGTACACAACTATTTGGCTGGATATGAAGCTTGGAAAGATTGGCGCAGAACTGGTTTCCCTGTATTAACTCCTGCAGTAGATGCCGTGGATTCAAGAGGAATCCCCATGCGTTTAGGTTATTCACCAACAGAAGCATCTTTAAATCCTGTTAACTATGCAGCCGCAGTAACTGCATTGGGAGGAAAGGATGAGAATTATGGATTAATGTGGTTGGTTAAATAAGTTTTCGATAGTTTAAGTTTAAGGATTGCTGCTACAAAAAGCCCCGGCTCATCTGAGACCGGGGCTTATTTGTTAAACAGCGTAACACTTAATTAGGCTGTTGTTTTAATATGATAAAGAGATTATCTCGCTGGCATAGTTAAAGGAATATCGCGCTTTAGCATTTCATCTCTATTAGCCATTTCCCATGCTGTATGGAAAACCAGCTTTGCTCTTTTCTCCATTAGTTCAAAGTTGATTTTATCAACGGTATCACCTGGCTGGTGGTATTCAGCTTTTAACATACCATCATAGAAGAACAAAATAGGAACTCCTTTACGGGCAAAATTGTAATGGTCGCTTCTGTAATAAATTCTGTTCACGTCTTTTGGATCATCGTATTTATAATCCAGTGTCATGTTCAGGTATTTGGCATTCACGCCTTCATTAATCTTTGCTAAATCAGAGCTTAATTTGTCGTGACCAATTACGTAGATATAGTTTAAAGTATCCGCTGTTTTTCTTTCTGTATCTACACGACCAATCATATCGGTATTTAAATCAACTGTGGTTTTGTCCATTGGGAAAATAGGATTGTCAGAGTAGTATTGAGATCCCCAAAGACCTTTTTCTTCTCCACTCACGGTCATGAACACCAAAGTTCTGCGAGGCTTGTTGCCTTTTTTAGCAGCCGCTGCAAAAGCTTCTGCCATCTGCATTACACCTACCGTACCAGATCCATCGTCATCTGCTCCGTAATAAATTACATCGCCTCTTTTACCCAGGTGATCATGGTGTCCGGTCATGAAAACGTACTCGTCTTTTTTGTCAGTGCCTTCAATAATTCCGATTACATTGCTGGTTTCTAGTGCAATTGATTTTTTTTCGGCATTGATGCTAAGTTCAGCACTGTACTTGCCTTTGTTAAGGCCAGCCAATGCATCACTGCTCAGTTTTGAAGTTCTTCCAGCTAAGGCAGAAGCAATTTCTTCAGAAACTGTTATCATCATAAATGGCGCACCAGTAGGCTTGTTCATGTACATATTGCCTTTGGTAGCGGTTGGATTTTTGCGTGGAAAATCTTTGGAAACTAAAATAACACCTGTTGCTCCTGCAGTTCTTGCCGCAGTTGCTTTAGCAGGTCCTGAAATTGGACTGGGCGTTCTGGTTCCTGGTGCAGGAGTCGGAGCTTTGTATCCGGCTGGCGCACCATCCAGCATCATTACAATCTTACCTTTTACATCCAAACCAGCATAATCATCTATACCAGCTGCTTTGTCTACAAGACCGTATCCCACAAATACCAATTCTTTGGAACTGGTAGCTCCGTTGGAGATGGTTTGTAAAGACATCATATAGTCTTTGTCCCAGTTGTACAATTTACCGTTTACTCTTAATTCAATACTGGCCAGTTCGTCCTGGTATACATTAAAGTATTGTTGATAGCTATTGCCATTGCCTGGCTTTAGTCCCATTCTTTTGAATTCTGATTCAATATAGGCTGCCGCTTTTCTTTCGCCAGGCATAGCGGTTTCTCTGCCTTCCATTTCCGGTCCGGCAAGAATGGTTAATTTCTGCTTCATGGAAGCGGGGGTAATTAATGCAGCAAATTTGGCAGATGCATCTTCTTTTTGTCCGTATGCAATTCCGCTTGATAGGAACATTGCACCGAACAGGATTTTTTTCATCATGACTTTTTATTTTAGTTACAGCTTATTTTGTTTACTCTATTTGCGTGTCTTCCACCTTCAAAAGGAGTGTTCATAAATAGGTCAATCATTTGTTCAGCCAAAGGGAGTGCTACAAATCTGGCAGGAATGCAAATAATATTTGCGTCGTTATGCAATCTGGACAGTTCTGCAACATCATTCTGCCAGCAGATGGCGGCTCTGATGCCCTGGTGTTTATTAGCGGTAATGGCTACACCATTTGCACTGCCACAGATTAAAATACCAAAACCAGATTCTCCTTTTTCTACCGCACTCGCTGTGGGATGTGCAAAGTCGGGATAATCCACTGAATCCAATGAAAAAGTTCCATGGTCGGTAACTTTATAACCTTTTTCGGTTAACCAGGAAATTAGTGCAGATTTATAACCAAATCCTGCGTGGTCACTTCCAATGGAAATGGGTTTGGAAGCATCAAAAACATATGGCATACTAAGGGTTTTACTTCTTCTTATTAATCCCACTCCTTGTCTTCTTCTTTTTCCAGTTTTCTGTACACTTTGGCAGATACCAAAATACTCAATTCATATAGAAGGAATAAGGGAATAAACACAATCAACTGACTCATCCAGTCAGGACTGGGGGTAATAAAAGCAGCTACAATCAAGATGATTACAACTGCATATTTACGGGTGGCTCTTAAGAAACTGGGTGTAACAATCCCAATCTGTGTTAGTACATGTGCTAGCACCGGTAATTCAAATGCTAGTCCACATCCTAAAATAATATTGGTGAGGTTGTCTAAATAATCAGAAAAAGTAGGGCGGGTAACAATCATATTTTCGGTTCCCAATTGAAAACCAGCTAAAAAGTTAAAGGTAAAAGGTCCTAATAAAAAGTATCCGAATGCTGCGCCACAAAAGAAAAAGAAAGAAACCCAGAAAATAATGAAGCGAGTGTTTTTTACTTCCTTCTCTTTCAAAGCAGGTTTTACAAAACGCCAGAACTCCCAGAAGATATACGGGAAAGCCATGATGATGCCACCTACAATGGCCATGCTGATGGTACTTAAGAACTGTCCGCCGAATGTAGTACTCTGCATGGTTACTTCTACCGGAGGCATACAAAGTGCGTCTCCAATGCCCAGCCATTGACTAAAATCGCAAAGAGCTTTATAACTAACAAAATCCTTGTTGATAGGACCTACAATGATATTATCGAAAATCCAGTTGCGATAAATAAAAATGACCACCGCCATTACGAGTATGGAAACAATGGAGCGAATAATATGCCCTCTTAATTCTTCCAGATGGTCTATAAAAGACATTTCTTCCTGATCTTCCGCCGCTTTTCTGTTAAATAGTGCCATATTATTGAAGTACTTTCATCTTTACCATTTCAATTCTTCTTTCAGATACAGTTAGAATATCAAACTTGAAATTATTGATGATGATGGTTTCTTTTTGTTTGGGAATGGTTTCGTGTTCGCTGATAATATATCCGCTCAATGTTTCTGAATCACTGGTAGGAAAGTCGAGATTGTATTTTTCATTCAGGTAATCCAGTTCCAGTCGGCCACTGAAAATAAATTCATCTTCGGCCAATTGTTTTTCAACAAATTCTTCTGTATCGTATTCATCCTGAATTTCTCCGAAAATCTCTTCCAGTAAATCTTCCATGGTAACAATACCCGATGTTCCACCAAATTCATCCACCACCCAGGCAATACTTTTTCTCTCTTTGGTAAACTTGTTAATCAGGTCCGTGGCACTCATGCTTTCAGGAACCGCAACAATCGGGTGTAGCATGGCTTTGATATTTTCGGGGCGGTTAAACAAGTCTAACTGATGAATATACCCTACGATATTGTCAATGCTGTTTTCGTACACCAGTAATTTGCTTAGTTTGGTTTGAATGAACAATGCCCTAGCTTCTGCAATACTGTCGTTTACCTCCAATGCTACAATTTCAGTTCTGGGAACCAGGCACTGTCTTATTTTAACCGTAGGCAAACTCAAGGCATTTTCGAATAGCTCTGTATTTAATTCCTGATTTTCTTCGTCCTGATCTTTGGTTTGCTGAAAAAAATGCTCCAGGTCTATTTTGGTAAAAGCTTCGTTTTTATCTTTTACCCTAACATTGAACAAGTACTTTAATATCCATTGAGAAATGTTAACGAATAGGTTGGTCAGCGGTGAAAATAAGTTGTGAAAAAAGTTGGCAATAGGTGCAAATACAAAGAGCAGGCTATCGCTTTTGGCTCTGAAAATGGCTTTGGGTAAAAACTTGCCGATCACCAGCACAACCAATGTAGATAGCAATGTGTCAAAAGCCAGTTTTAAAAATTCGTTTTCAATCTTCAAGGGCAACCAGATGCCTGCTTTCAACAGTTCATCGAAAAGCAAACCATAAATTACCAGGAATAAATTCACCCCTATTAAACAGGTACCAATAAATCTTGCAGGAGATTCAATGAATTGTGCCAGAATGATGCCGCTTCTTTTTCCCTGTTTTTTCTTTAGTTCTATGCTGAGCCTGTTAGCGGTAACGAATGCTATTTCGTATCCGGCAAAGAAGCCAATGAACAATAAAGTACCCACTATACTAAGAATGGTATAGAAATGCGCCATAATAAGCCAAAGTTAAGGGTTATACCCAAACAAAGTACCCCGTAGAAACGGGGTACGTGACCGATTTAACACATGAGAATCGGCGCTGTAAAGTTTATATAGTTTTTTTATTTAAAGTCTACGGTACAATTCTGACAATTCATCTCAATTTTTAGTCCCTTGCCTTCCCCAACTTTAGCGGTAAAGCGGGATTCATTGCCTCCTGCCTGCGCAAACCGGGTTACAGAACGGTTGATTTCAATTAACTGTCTGGCCAATGCATCGGTTTCTTTTTCCTTTTCTTTCAATAAAGGTTTTTTTGATTCTTCTACTACCACTGGCTCTTTCTCAAAGTTGCCATAAACAGTGCTGTAAGCCCCGTTGAAATTCACCGTATAGTTTTTTACATTTCTTACTGGGATGCGAATGTCTGCGTATTTATTGTCTATTTTAATCAAACTTAGATTGGCTCCTACATTTCTGATTTTTACATCTGCATTGGTGCCATCCATTTCAAGCGAACCATTCAACTGAGTCACTCTTAGGTTTCCGTAGTTCTTTCTGCCTCTTAATTCATCTGCTTCGTCAATTTCGTATTCGTCATTGGTACTTCTGAATACGGCTTTCTTGGTGCTGCCAATTTCTACGGTTGCATATTTGGTGTCGAGGTCTGCATCTGCAATACTACGTGCACTGAAACGACCGTTCATGAATTCAATTTCTGCTACCCCTGCGTTTTCAATGTTTACATTAGAGTATTTGGAGCGTAGAAATAGTTTGGTAAAGCTTTCCGCCTCTACATTTCCGTTCGTAATACTGATGGTGGCTGTTCCTGCATTGCCTGTAATCTGTAAGTCTGCGTATTTGGTATCTACATCCAGTTTGGCTGCTGATGGTAAGTAAATGGTCACCACTCTTTTTATGTTCGATTTACTTCCAATATTTTCACCTTTATCATTGAATACTGCTACTGCAGGATTGCCGCTCCATCCAAAAGTATTTCCATTGATGGTATAGCTTCCTCCTGAGATGGTTCCCGATTTAACGCGAACCATATTTCCTACTGTTTTTAAGGAAAGGTTCATTTTCTCAAACCATTCTTCATCGGTTAATTTACCTTCTCCTTCAAAATATACAGTGGTAACCACTTTTACTTTTGGCTGGTCCCAGGTTTTTATTTGAAGATTCCTGGAAGTATTGTCAATGAAAATTTCAGCAGATTTAGCAACACTGATTTCCTGACTGATTTCTTTGGATTTAACATCCTTTAAATCTTTGAAGCTATAAGACTCATTAAAAAAACGATCACCCGGAAATCCAGTAACGGTGATTGCACGGGGGCCATTCATTGGGAAACCTTCAACTACAATGGGTTCCAGGGCTTTCGCCATGCTTTCTTTTACAGATTTGCGTACTTCTATATTGGCCGCTTTAATTTCCTTTTCAGCCTTTTGCATTTCTTTTTCGGTTTTCTGTCTTTCTTTCTCTGCTTGTTTTTCAGCAGTAGATTGCTGTGCAGATGCTGAAGCAAAGCTTAGCATACAGGCTGCTACCAGAAGGGATTGTTGAATTCTATTTTTCATAATACTGTTTTTAAAATCAAAAATTAGATATTGATAAAGTAGGCGCAGGTGGAGTCTACGGGTCCGCGGTTTTGTTTGAAACGATTGTTGGTTTTGTTCATCTCCAGCTGCAGCTGTTTCAGAACGGTTAATTTATATTGATACAGGTCAATCAGTTGATCAAGCTGATTGGCAGTAAGTCCTTTTTTGCTGATTTCTTTTTTCAGTTGTTTTTCATCGGCTTCAATCTGCTGAATCTGCATTTTGAATTCATTGAAGTAAGCAGCCGATTCTGCATACATAGGAGTGGTGCTGATTTTGCCTCTTTGCAAATTGATGACCTGAGTGAATCCACTTTCTACACTGGCCAGGGAAGCAAGAACATCTTTCGACAAACCTTGAGCGCTAGTGTTGGCTTGTGGGGTGACGTTGGTTTTATAAGGCCTGGTATTTTTGCTTGCGGCTATATTTGATATGCTACCGGCACTATTCAATACTTTTTCTCCGGCCTCATTTCCGGGCAGAATTTCAATGGTATTGTTATTTTCTGCCCCAGTATTTACAGGCTTCTCCAATGTATTCTCAACCCCCACCGTTGCATTATCATTTGGTGCGTTAAGAACCCGCTGCTGAAGCGTTTCCGGTTTTGAATCTAGTAAAGACCATAGCCCAATGCCTGCCAATACAAACACACAAGCTGCCACCGACCATTGAAAATATTTTTTGATAGCCACCACTTTAGCAACTGGACGTTCTTCCTGTAGTTTGGCCTGCACTTTTTCCCAGCTCTTAGGTCCTGGTTCGTCCAAGTCTAGGGCCGTTCGGTTTTCTTGCAAGTATTTTTTAAATTCATCCATGTAGTTGAATTTGTTTTTGTATTCTCGTTTGTAAAAGGGTTCGGGCTCGCTGGTACTGACTTTTGCTGGTTGATTCTGAAATGCCCATGCTTTCCGCAATTTGTTTGTGCGAATAGTCTTCGAATACATACAGTGTAAAAACCTGTCTGCATCCTTCGGGTAATTCTTTGATGGTCCGGTGAATGATTTTGAAATCAATGGTCTTCCACCATTCAGTTTCTTCTTCTACCAGATTCCCCTGCTTATCGCTGTCCCAGGTTTCCCATTGTATATTTTTTTTACAAAAGCGAATGCATTCGTTTACCACAATTCTTTTGAGCCACCCTCCAAACTGCTCAGCCACTTTAAGCTGATGCAGGTTTTTGAATGCAATCACAAAGCAATCTTGTAATACGTCTTCTGCATCCGATGGGTTACCCGTCATCCTGGTACAAATATTAAACATAGCTCTGCTGTATTGCTCGTATAACCAAGCCTTGGCTTTTGCATCTCCATTGCAAGCCTTTTTTACAGCAGTTTTTTGTATGTCTATTACCTGTTCCAAGCAGTTTTCATGAGTAAGAGTTGTATTTGATGAAAAGTTGGAAAGGGTTGGTAAAAATTTTGCTTAATATTCAGCCAAGACAGGCTTGTTCTGCATAATGACCTCGATTTTTTGCAAAACTTCAGGGGTTAATAGCGCAAGGGCTTCTAATGCGGTTAAGTTATCCAGCAGTTGTTCTTTTCTGGTGGCCCCTAAAATAGCCGTAGTTACGTTCGCGTTTTTAATGCACCAGGCAATGCTTAAGGCAGGAAGGCTGCAACCTAGCTCATTGGCCAGTTGCTGCAATTGTTTTACTTTTTCAATTTTTTCTTCCATAATCAGGCGTTCCTTCAGCCAGTCAAAGCCTTCAATGGCCAGTCTGCTTCCTTCGGGAATCCCGTTGTTGTATTTGCCGGTTAGTAATCCGGATGCCAATGGGCTCCAGATGGTAGTGCCCAGCCCTACATTTTTAAAGACTTCCAGGTAGTCTTTTTCTAATTTCTCTCTTTCAAATAAATTGTACTGAGGTTGCTCCATGGCAGGCCCAATCAAGCGATAATCGCGGGCAACCCGATTGGCTTCCATTAATTCTACGCCACTCCATTCACTGGTGCCCCAGTATAAAATTTTACCTTGCTGAATCAGGGTATTCATGGTAAGCACCACTTCTTCAATGGGTGTGTTTTTATCGGGTCTGTGACAGAAATATAAATCGAGATAATCGGTCTGAAGTCTTTGCAAGGCTTCGTTACAGGCTTCTGTAAGATGCTTTCTGCTTAGTCCTGTTTGGTTGGGCTTGTTCTCTTTGCCTCTCCAGCCAAAGAAAGCTTTAGAAGAAAGGGTATAGGAAGTACGGTCCCAGTTTTTTGCTTTTAAAACACGCCCCATCATTTTCTCACTCTCACCCAATGCATACACTTCTGCATTGTCAAAGAAGTTAACGCCATGGTCATAGGCAATACCCATTAATTCATCAGCACTGTTGTCATTAATTTGCTTATGAAAAGATACCCAGCTACCGAAACTTAGCACGCTTAACTGTAGTCCGGTTCTTCCCATTCTTCTATAATCCATACAAATGATTTTATTGTTTTTGATTTGCGCTGCTATCCGGCAAAATTAAGAAGGATCCTAAATCTAAATCGTAATAAGTAATATCTGTTAAGGTTTGATTGGAACTGAAGCCTTTTCTGGCATACAGTTTCTGGCGGGGATTCCGCTGACTGGTGGTGACGGGTTTGTCGGTATGAAAACGACCTAAGGTCTGATGCCTGTATGGTTCTGATGTTTCTAGAGTGTCGCCATTGATTCGAATGATAACCATACTGTCGCGTAGGTAATTTTTGT
>CALEST010000071.1 GCA_937907555.1 uncultured Sediminibacterium sp. | reverse complement strand
TTATGCAGGTGATATCACTTACATGCAGGGACTGGTTTCGGGGATTTACCTTTCCCTGATCATTGCAGCCCTTACTCCATTAACTCAATGGATAACTACTTATGTAATTACTCCTGAGTATTTCCCCAACGTCATTAAACGATCCGTTGAAATAGGGTACTATAAAACAACGGAAGAAGCTATAGCTAATTTCAATTATAAGAATTATGCCATACAGGGTGCCATCGCTGCATTTGTTATGGGGCTATTGACAACAGCAATCGCCATGATCTTTATCAGAACCAAAAAATCAGCTTAAGCCAAAGCCTGTAAAATATCAGCTAAAATATCTTCTTTGTTTTCCAGACCTACACTGATTCTTATCAGGCCTGGTGTAATATTTACTGCCTGTCTTTCTGCCTCTGTTAATTTGGCGTGTGTAGTGCTGGCCGGATGGGAAGCAATGCTTCTGGTGTCCCCCAGATTAGCAGTAAGTGAGAGCATTTGTAGTTGGTCTAAAAATTTTCTGCCAGCTTCAATCCCCCCCTTTAATTCAAAACAAACAATGCCACCTCCATTTTTCATTTGTTTTACCGCAATACTATGATGAGGATGCGAAGCAAGGAAGGGATATTTCAATTGTGCAATCGCAGGATGATTTTCCAGGGCTTTTGCAAGGAACAGTGCATTGGCTGCATGTCTTTCCATTCTTACATCCAGGGTCTCTAAACTCTTGCTTAACACCCATGCGTTAAATGGCGACAGAGCCGGTCCTGTACTTCTGCAGAATAGATAAATTTCTTTAATCAATTCTTTTTTGCCAACAACAGCTCCACCCAGAACACGACCTTGTCCGTCTAACCATTTCGTTGCAGAATGAACCACCAGGTCAGCCCCAAAATCAATAGGAGTCTGGTTTACGGGTGTGGCAAAGCAATTGTCTACGTTCAGTATGATATTGTGTTTTTTGGCAATCTTACCAATCATTTCCAGGTCCAGTATTTCCAGTCCGGGATTGGTAGGCGTTTCCAGGTAAATCATTTTGGTATTGGGGGTAATGGCTGCTTCCCAGTCTTCAGCAGATGCATTATCATCAATATACCCATATTCAATTCCGTACTTAGGCAGATACTTGGAAATAACAGTATGCGTACTACCAAAAATAGAATTACAGGATAACAGTCGGTCGCCTTGTTTCAACAGGGCCATAAAGGATCCGAATACAGCACTCATGCCTGATGCAGTTGCGTATCCGGCTTCTGCACCTTCCAATGCTACCAGTTTGTCTACA
>CALEST010000070.1 GCA_937907555.1 uncultured Sediminibacterium sp. | reverse complement strand
ATAAAATTGGTGTCTGCCAATTCTGTCTGGTGTATTTGCTTGATGAAAGAAATAATCTTTTCTTTAAGAGGTACTGAAAAAGAATCCTTGGGTAGTATAAAACCTAATCTTGATTTTTTGGCTTCCAGAGAAGTAGCAAAAAATAAAAAAAGCATAGCAAAAACTATAGCTACTCTTTGAATGAGTTTATGATTCATTAATATATCTTATGATGTTACAACCCAACAATGTCATTTTTGTCCAGTTTCCATTTCCAGATGATGCCGTCTTCGGGATCATTTATTTCTTCCACTTTCTCAAAACCACACTTCTGCAAGACGCTTGTTGAAGGATTCTCTTCTCCAAGTGTGTGGGCAATGATAAATTTTACCCTTATGTCTTTAAGAGCATTTTCAATTAAGCCTTTTGTCATTTCTGTTGCCAATCCTCGATTGCGGTACTCCGGGGTTATTTCATACCCAATTTCTACTGAGCCGTCAGTTGCTGGCTTGCCTTTATAGCCACCGCTTCCGATTAGTTTATTGTCTTGCTTGTGAATGGGAAAATAAGTCCACCAGTTTCTTTCATTAACACTTTCTGTTAATTTGTCGAATGCATACTGCAAAGCATCAACACCAAATTCCGTCCAATTGTCCTGAACTGCAGCACCAATCTTTTTGGAAAGTGTCTCATTCCCTTGAATAGCTGCTGTGAGTATTTCAGCATCACAGGGAATGAGTATTAAATTATTGGTTTCGATTGCCATGGGTCAGGCATTAAATTTGTTAATTATTTTATCGATTCTCCTTTTATTCTGCTGCTGCAACAAAGAGGGATTTAAATTCATTAAAACATTTACCAACAACATGATGCTTGCCCCCAGGTATTTCTGATTAAAAAGTTGAACACAAACAAAAATTAAAACAAATACAAAGGCAAATAAGTGATCAATCTCCGCCTTTGTCATTTCACTACGAATCCGTTGTAAGTCAGTGATATTCATTTTCCTATCACATTTCAGGGAAGGATTCAAATATTTAAAAACTGTATTTTTTACCACCCATTTCACAAAACCAACGCCCAATAGCTTATTCCCCCAATCACTTACTATGAAATTGAGTGACGACAGTTTTACATTGTAAAAGTTTGACTTTCTTACTACTGCAGTCATGATCATACCAACAATAAAAGAAATGAATACAATGGAAAAACTGAATGTGATGTATTTATATATCATCCTAAAACTGCTTATTCAAATTATGATATTCAATTTTTGCCATATAAGGATAGTAAGGTAGGATTTCAATTAGTTCCTTTGTTTTTGCCTCATCCACATTTTGAAAGATCAAGACTGCTTCTTTTTTGGAGACCGAAATAAAGAAGCTTTCCAATATACCGTCCTGTTTCCATTGATTTACAAATTCCATTTCTCTTTTGGGCAAATCCGGAGTGGAAATAATGGTTTGGATTCCGCTATCGGATAAACTAATTAAAACGAGTATTCGGTTCATATTATATATTTTATTATTGGTATACTTTTAATATTTCTTTGAATGTCCACTCATTCCCTCTCTCAAAGAATCCATATACTTTATCCCAATGGCTGCCCTTACCCCATCCAATCATGCTAGAAATTATTTTAGTTTAGATGTAACCCACTAGTTTAACTCTGTATAGTTCTTAAAATTATTCAAAATGGCCTGCCACCCGTTCCTTTGGAGTTCAATAGGATTTTCTGTTTCAGGATCAAATGCCACAACCAATACGGTGCAGCCATCATCTTCAATAAAAGTAACTGTTGAAAATCTTCCTCCGAACTCATAAGTGAAATCTGAACCTGGATTAACTTCTGTATATACAGCAGCAAAATCAAAGCCAAAGCTCCCGTCCTTTGCTTCCATTCTGGCTACATAATTCCCTCCCACTTGTATATCGTTGGTTGCTGAGGGGCAATGCCAGCTTGGATCAGCAAAATTCCACTTTATTATGTGCTCAGGCTTTGTATAGTAATCCCATACTTTCTGCCTGTCGGCTAGAATAGTTGCTTGTACAATTATCTTTTCTTGTGACATAATTGGTTAAATAAGTAAACAAAAGATAGCAATAATGGCTGGTAAAGCCTGAACAAAGAAGATTTTCTTACTGGCCGTCATTGCCCCATAAGCTCCTGCAACAGCCACACAAACCAGGAAGAAAAGAGCAATATTTTTTGACCACATTACATCTGTAATAAAAAATGTCCAAATTAAACCTGCTGCCAGAAATCCATTATAGAGCCCCTGGTTAGCGGCCAAAGCCTTGGTTGGCGTAAACAAATGTGCTGGCAAAGATTTAAAAGTCTTCTTACCAATGGTTTCCCAGGCAAACATTTCAAAGTACAGGAAGTAAAGATGCTCAAGCGCAACAACTGCTATTAATATTTTGGCAATAATTTCCATAGGTCAGGTTTTTAGTTTGAATTTCAACTCTATATTGGGATTGATGCTTTTTAGGTGATTAATAAATTCAACTTTCTGTTTTGGTGAAATAATTACAGAGTCGAATTTACCACCAACACTGTTCCAAATACAAGAACGATGGGTATCACCAATTCTAGCCCTATTTTAGATTTATAGACACTGCTCATTGCATTCTGTTTCAAGTGACTTATTACAATATTGTAAATTTCATTTTCGTAAAGTCTATTACGATTGTTTTGTCTTCAAAATAAGCATTACCGATAAGCCCATATGTTCCCGCTTCCTTAAAAATATTAGTATGATAAAGTTCCGGATCAGGATGAACATAAATTTTAGGACTGCCAATCTTTAGATTACCCAGTTTAACTTTTTTCCTGATTTTTCCTCCGGGAACGTCATAGGATTTTCCCCAGGTAGTAATATTAAATAAGGTATCGGTGTAACTAACCATATTACTTAAATCAGGAAATGCGGCTGTTGTTTTCAAAGGAAATAAACTGGCGCCACTATCATAAAAGAAGGGAAAAGATGCATTACCAATTCTAATCGGCAATATGATTCTATTTTGATACAGTGTAAAGTCAATTGTGTTCATCTTGTTCGCATAAAATTGCGCCGACAATTGATCTGCGTATCCTATTTTATTCTTTTTGAAATCAATAATTAAAACCCCGTTTCTAAACAGGTCAATTCCCATTGTACCAAGGGTTGTAGAGGAACCCAGGTTTTCCAGTATCACCTCTTTGTCTATATTATTCCCATAATTGGGCAAAAAACCAATGATGTTCTTGGGGAGCTTATTTCCTGAAATCACAATGCCTCCATTTTTAAGATTGATGAATCCATCTGCTTTCAGCGTATCTACTTTAAAGAACAATTTATCCAAATAGGGGAATGCCTTAGTGAATGAGTTCCATACATTGCCATATACAAATGTTCTGGGTGAACCGGTATCGAACTGCCAGCGCAAATTAAAATTAACCGTGTCAATGGTTGATTTTAACATCATGGCTTCTTTGGGATTAGCACTATCACCAGACCAATAGAAACTGTACCATCTTAGTTTTTCATTATCCAGATTCTGTCCAAAAACAAAAATGCCATTGACCGACAGTAGAATTGCTATGAATACTGCTCTCATTCTTTTATTTTTTCAAATTCAAAAGGAATCTCTAGTGAATCATTGGAAATCACCGCTTTGATCCTTCCCCCCTCTAACCAATATTTGATCTTTTTGGGGAATTCGTTTGCTTCATTTATAAAAACAAATGCATTGGGTGTAAGCTCTGTCAACCTGAACTCGGTAGCTTTTTCGTCATCGGGCATTTTTACGAATAAAGCCCCTTTGCCTCCGGATAGAAAAATGTCCATTTTCTCCTGAAATATGGTATCGCCTTTTTGAATGGTTAAACCAATACCTGAATAGCTACTATCATTGGGTTTTCCCCAACTTTCATAGGTCTCTTTTCCGGCTTCTTCATTGGTTCTTTTCCAGTTACCCAGTAACCAATCCAGGTTGGGATCTGCTTTTTCAGAGGATTCAGAATGGGAACTACAGGATAGAACAAAAAATCCTAAAAAGACAATTATTACAGGTTTCATATAATCAAATTTAATAATGATTATATAATTACCTATAAAAAATGACGATTATCTTTGATTTGTTCCGAGCGGTACAGGTTCATTGCCTGCCAATCCACCCGCACATGCCGTACAACGACTCGTTCGGGAAGTAGTGACTGGCGCGGTGGTAGATTTGGTGGTCTTTTCCCAAACTACATACCCCGTTGGTCCTGTCTGATAGGTTTTCTCTGTTTTAGTTACCCCTGAGAACACAGTATTGGTTGTGGGCTTCAGGTAGCCCGTTCCATTGCAAATAAGGCAGGCTTTTGCCCGAAGAGAACGTTCACCGGTTAGCGTTAGATCAGCTTTGGTAGAAACCGAACTTCCATCATCGAGCAAAAACATTCCATTGCCTTTTTTCATGATCACATATTTTTTACCCCGGTAAAGCACTACCGCACCCGGATAGTACCTGTCGTCATAAATCTTATCGGTAATGCTATTGCCAGATACGAAGGATCCCTTTTCAAATATGCCCACCAACGACTTGTTGTTGTCATAAACACTTCCTGCACCATGCAGTTGTCCATCCTTAAAACTACCCACTGCTACGTCACCAACCCCATCGCTCCGTGACCAGATGCGAATGCCCGTCCCGTTCAGCTCACCCAATCTGAAATCGCCATGGGTAGCATATGAACCGTTACCATTAACTGCACCGGTATATTTAGTGCCATAAACCAATTGGTTTCCTACATGCAAACCTCTGCTGCTATAGATTTCTTCGGGCTTATCCAGCTTAAAATTGTTTCGTATACCTAAACCTTCGGGCATTCCATTGGTAAACTGTCCCAGAAAATATTCGTTGTCTGTGTTAGCGGCGTACATAATCCCCCAGCCATGCGGAACCCCTTCTTTATTATACGTGCCTTTGTAAATGTATTTGACAGGCTTACCAAAAACGGTCTTTCGTGTTTCATCAATTAATTCATATTCATCGAGCTTATTAAAATTGACAAAGAAATCCCGAAGTAGTTCTTTATTTTCTACAGGCTCTCTGGTAAGTTTCTGATTAATTTCTTCCAGCAAATTAAGATCGGTTTTGAGATCGCGAATAGCAGCAGGCCATTTTTCTTTTACCCCTACCGGAATGCCAAGCCCTCCTTTAAAATAAACTTTACCACTATCCATGTACATCCCGATGATATCATTAAAATTCACTTCTTTTAGTTTTCCATTTTCATCCAGTTTTTCTATTCGGAACATAGGAAGAACTTCCCCACCTTCCTTAGTAATGTAATCAATTGAGCCAGATACAATACCATTGGGATTATAATTCACCAGCTTTGCGGATTCATAATTATTTTTTCGCAGCAGTTCGGGTTTATACTGAAATAACTTTCCAATAATGACAGGAGAATTGTTGGGATGAAGACTGTTTACATCATAGATATAGGTGGTAGTTCCAAAAGCTTTTACTTTAGGCCCACTATTTCCTTCATAATAACGGTCTACTTCCAGAAACACATCAGGCTGGGTTTCTGCCACTATTATTGGCTTGTTATCAATATCGGCAACTATCTCCTTCTCATTAGCCGTTCTGGTATCATTTGTCCATCTTTGTTTTTCCCTGATATTGTGGTTTGAAAAAAACAACCTTAACTGCTCTTTTTTATTCCCACTGGCATCAGGGTCCATTTCTATATACGCCAAATAGAGATAGGTTTTTTTCTCAAGAGTATACGATTTAATATAATCTCCAAAGAGATAAACTTTATTGTACTGCTTATTTCTGCTCCTTACTTCTATACCAAATGAACTTATTTTACCCCACCCTATTTCCCGGGCATACAACTGATTGTAAATAAAATCATACTGGGCCCTGCCTATCGTATTCTTTTGGGGATCATAGGCGTTGCGGCTGGAGAATATGGGTGACTGTGCACGGGTTGTTATGGCAAATAGCGCAATTGAAAAAGCAAGTGATAGTATTTGTATTAGTTTCATTGTATTGCTTCGATTTCTGCTGTATACTAGTTTAAACAGGCCTAATCTAGTAGTTTTCAGCCAGTAAGGCAATACGGAAAAAAGCGTAT
>CALEST010000069.1 GCA_937907555.1 uncultured Sediminibacterium sp. | reverse complement strand
AAGTCTCTGCACAGGATATTACCGTTACAGGTAATGTTTCCGATTTAGAAAAAGGCTCTCCTTTGGAATCGGTTTCTATCCGTGTAGTAGGCAAATCCACAGCCACCAAAACTGATGCCCGTGGTAATTTTACCATTAAAGCCGCTAAAGGTCAGGTGCTATTAATTACTTCCCTTGGATATGAAACCCAACGGGTAGGGGTTAAAGATGATCAAAAGATGATCGTTCGCCTGAAAGCAGAATCTTCTGAATTAGAAGATGTAGTAGTTGTAGCCATGGACCAGAAGAGAAAGCCCAGAGAATTGGGTTATTCTACTCAACAGGTAAAAGGAGCTGAATTACAGGAAACACAGCGTGATAACTTTGTAAACAGCTTACAGGGGCGTGTAGCGGGTTTAACCGTTAACCCAACTTCCGGAACCGTTGGTGCTTCTTCTCAGATTGTACTGCGTGGGTTCAACTCATTGTCTTTAAGCAACCAGCCTTTGTTTGTAGTAGATGGGGTTATCATGGATAACTCTTCATTTGACGAAACTTCGGATGGTGGCCGTAGCGTAGGTTTGGCTTCTGACAGACCCAACCGAGGAAGTGACTATAGCAACCGTATTTCCGACTTGAACCCTAACGATATTGAGAACGTAACTGTTCTAAAAGGACCTGAAGCAACTGCCTTATACGGTAGCCAGGCAAGTTCCGGTGCCATAGTTATTACAACCAGAAAAGCTAAAACCAGCAAACTGGCAGTTCAATACGACAATGCCTTCAGAGTACAGGTGTTGAACAGATTCCCACCGATGTTTGACGGATATACCAACGGTACCAATAATCAGCCGAGTAATATTTTCCGTTATTTTGGCCCGGCTTATCCTTCAGGAACCAAACTATACGACAATATCGGCGCTTTCTTCAGAAACGGTAAGTCTCAAACCCATAACCTGGGTGTTGACTTTGGAATTAAGAAATCTATCTTCCGTTTTTCTGCTTCTTATTTAAAGCAGGAGGGAGTTGTTCCTAATAATGATCAGGAAAAAATCAACCTTAGCTTACGCAATACAACTAAAATTGGTAAGTGGATTGAAATTACTCCTTCGATTGCCTATACTAGAACCAATACCGCTAAAGTATTGCGTTCTGCCGGTGGTTACTTAATTGGTTTGATGCAATTCCCAAATACAGTAGATGTTAGCAAATTTGAAGACGATGGCGGTAACAAATTACCTTTGTTCTCTGCCAATGCCAATGCAGAAGTAGACAACCCATTATGGAACGTTCAGAACAACAGAGGCCGCGATCAGACAGACCGCTTATTTACCTCTTTGGGTATTAACCTGAATCCAACCAGCTGGTTAAGCATCACTGGTCGCTTTGGATATGATACTTATAAGACCATTGGTTATCAGAATTACCATCCACAATCTTTCTTTGTAACAACTGCCTTAAGAGGTTCACAAGACAACTTCTGGAACACCTATAAAGGATATAACCATACCATTAACGCTACTGCCAAGAAAACTTTTGGCGATTTTAGTGTGAGAGCAATGGCAGGTACCATGTGGCAGGATTACAGGACTGAAGTGTTTGCCGTAAGTGGAAACAATGTTGCTGATCCTAACAGAACCGACTCTAATAATACTGCACCAAATACTAGAGTTCGTTTGTTAAGAAATAATTATGGAGAACCCAATTTACGTGTAATCAGACAGATTGCTTACTTCGGTGAATTGGCATTGAGTTATAAGAATTTATTGTTCTT
>CALEST010000068.1 GCA_937907555.1 uncultured Sediminibacterium sp. | reverse complement strand
ATAGAAGGTCGGGATCCACAACTGGAAAAAGCCGTACAGGAAGCGTTGCGATTGATGCCTACTCAAGGTATTGAATTGAAAAAAGAACCCGCACCACCGATTCGTTCATTCAGACCCAAGAATTGATTTGAGACGAATCAATCATTGCGAATACGTAATAAATTTCAGCAACTCATTTTTGGGAAGATGCTCAAAAAACAAAAGCTCCGATCTTTCGATCGGAGCTTTTTTAGTCGGGACGACAAGATTTGAACTTGCGACCCCACGCCCCCCAGACGTGTGCGCTACCGGGCTGCGCTACGTCCCGAACTCTCATTCATTTGTTGAATGGGGTGCAAATATAGGGCTAAAAGAAATTTTCAAGCTATATTGCATAAAATTTTCAACTACTGCATGAATATTCTACTAAAGCAGGTGCTGATTAACGACCCCCACTCCTCTTACCACGGACAAGTACAAGACATTTTAATTGTAGATAATAAGATTCAGAAAATAGGTGCACAATTAACTACTGATAACGCAACCATTGTGCAGGAAGATGGACTGGAAATTTCTGCCGGATGGGTAGATTGTTTTGCGCATTTTGGAGACCCGGGTTTTGAGTTCAATGAAACTTTTGCTTCAGGTGCTGCTGCAGCGGCGGCAGGTGGTTACACCAGGGTTTTTACTTTACCCAATACAAAACCGGTAACGGATAATAAGTCACTGGTAGAATATGCAGCTGGTCAATCCAGACACTTGCCGGTTACCATTCATCCACTGGGTGCCATTACACAAAAAACAGAAGGCAAGGAACTGGCAGAAATGTATGATATGCGTAACAGCGGTGCCATTGCTTTTACGGATGGATTATCTCCAGTTCAATCAGCTGGCTTATTGGTTAAAGCACTTCAATATGTTAAAGCTTTTGATGGCGTAATTATTCAAATGCCCATTGACAAAAGTATTGGCCATACCGGCTTAATGAATGAAGGGATTATATCCACGCAATTGGGTTTACCAGGCTTACCGGATATTGCGGAAATCAGTATGCTGAAGAGAGATATTGACTTGGTACGCTACAGCGGATCCCGTATGCATTTTACCGGTATCACTACTAAAACTTCCCTGGATTTAATTAGGGCAGCCAAACAGGAAGGTTTGTCCATCAGCTGCAGTGTTACACCTTATCATTTATTCTTCTGCGACGAAGACC
>CALEST010000067.1 GCA_937907555.1 uncultured Sediminibacterium sp. | reverse complement strand
TCAGAGACAGGTTGAATTATCTGGTACAACAAATTAATCCTGAAAAAGACAGATATAAAAGAGATTCGTTGATACAACTATATGAATTGTCTAAGGGTAAAGTATTGCAGGAAGCCACCCTGTTCGCTAAAGAAAAACCAGGTTCCCCAGTCAGTTCATTTGTATTATTTGCCATTAGTCCCTTATTAAATGGCAATGAAGACCTGGAGCAACGTTATACTGCATTGAGTCCTTCAGCCAAAAAAGGAACTTTTGCCAAGATGATTGAGCAAACCATTGCAGAAGCCAACCTGAATAAGGTAGGAACCGTGGCGCTGGAGTTTAGTCAGAAAGATACATTGGGTAAAGTAGTTTCTTTAAAATCTTTCAGAGGAAAATATGTGCTGATTGATTTCTGGGCAAGCTGGTGTGGACCTTGTCGTGCAGAAAATCCCAATCTGGTAAACGCATTCAAGAAATATTCCAATAAAAACTTTACAGTATTAGGCGTTTCCCTGGATGATAATAAAGCCAGCTGGATGAATGCCATCAGAAAGGACAAATTAACCTGGACTCAGGTGAGTGATTTGCAAAGCTGGAATAATCAGGTGGCTCAGTTATATAAAATCAGGAGCATACCTGCGAACTATTTGCTGGATCCAAGCGGAAAAATCATTGCCAGGGATTTAAGAGGTGAAGAACTTCAGATTAAGCTGAATGAATTGCTTAAATAACCAGTCATCCCAGAATATGCAACGGGTTTTCAGGATTAGTTATATTGCCGAATGCTATTAAGGATTTCCCTGATGTTTTATGTATGTCTGCAGTTTACTCTTGCTGTTAATGCTCAGATCAATGCAGTGAAATCCGGTTCCGCTCATCTGGGAATTATCACCGGAACAATAACGGATTCCACACGTGGAGAAGGCGTTCCATTTGCCAATCTGATATTGGTTGGGATGTCTGAAAATTCGCTAAGGTTTCAGGGGGTATCAGATAAAAATGGAAATTTCGAATTCAACCGACTACCGCTGGGCTATTATTCATTGCGCATTAATGCTGTTGGTTTATCTCCTGCTCAAATAGACAGTATATTTCTAAGGGCAGAGCGGTATGATTTTAATCTGGGTGATATTAAGCTAAAATATCCCGGACAGTCTACCTTAACTGAAGTGGTTGTTTATGCAGAAAAGCCATTATTTGAAAACAAGGACGATAAATTAACCTATAATATAGGGGAGAGTGCATTGAGCAATGGGGCCAGCACAGCAGAATTACTCAAAAATATACCCCTGGTGAATACCGATCCCAATGGGAGGATTCTGCTGAAAGGAAAAGAACCCCGAATACTGATTGACGATAAACCAACGGAATTAAATGCCCAGCAATTACAGGATTTGCTGGAGAGCCTGCCGGGTGGTACCATTGAAAAAATTGAAATCATGACCAACCCTCCGCCGCAGTATGCTTCTGAAGCCGGCGGTGTAATAAATATTGTAACAAAAAAAGGGAAAATTGGCTGGTTAGGTAGAATCAGTGTCAGCGCAGGAACTAGGGGGGAAGGCAATTTTTCCGGAAATATCAGTTACCGGAATAAAAAATTTACTTATAACCAAACCTTGGGTTTAGGTGCGAGTAGATTAATGGGAAATGGGTATAGCTACCGGACCAATTTGTACAAAGATTCAACCAATCAGTTCAATAGTTCCAATCAATATACCAATCAGAATTTGAGACCGAATATCAGAACGCAATTAGATTGGGAATGGTCAAAACAGTTTCAAATGGGATTGGTGTATCAGGGGAATATGAATTATTTTGATAACCAAAGTGTTAATCAGTTTGTTAATATCAATCGATTTAATGAAGCATATAAAATCAGCAATAGGGAGAATAGCAGCATAGGAAATGGATATACCCACGGATTGCAATTGTCGGCAGTGCTAAAGGGGAAGAAAAATGCAGCAGAACAATTAAGAATGTTTCTATCTGCCAATACCAGTAAGAACGACAATGACAGAGACTTTTATCAGCAGTTTCTGGCTACCGGTATGGTGCCTACCGGAATTGATTCAACACAGTCTCAATTCTTTAATAATATGAATAGCAATTGGAGTGGTAGACTGGAATATACCAAGCCGCTAAAACATAAGGGCAGTAATTTTAGTGCAGGACTATATTACAATGCATCCAGATTTCACAATACTTTAAATACCAATTTTCTAAGAAAGTCAGACGGAGTAATGATTAAAAATGATTTACTCAGCAATGATTTTTTCTTTTATCAGGAAATAGCCAGTGTTCGTTCGGGTTTTAGCTGGTTATTTAAAAAAGAGGTTAGACTAACAGCAGGTGCACAGGCAGAGTACACTTCCATGTCTTTTGATTTTGTAAAAGGGAATGTTGTCAATGTTGAAAACAGTTACTGGAATATATTGCCATATGCTACACTCAGAAAGGATTTCAACAGGCAATTCAATACAGCATTGGTTTATAGGGCAACTATAAGAAGACCAGGAATTGGTGAATTGAATCCGAATATTGACTATTCGGATCCGTACAATCTGCGATATGGGAATCCTGGATTATTACCCACTTTGTCTCATAATTTTGACTGGAACCTGAATTATTCTAAAGGAAAATATTATGTTAATACTTCCCTTGGATATAATAAAGTTTCACAGGTATTTAATACGATACGTAGCCTGGCCGAAGACGGAAAAACCAATATTACCTGGTTGAATATTGCTGACCGGAACGAATACGAAGCAAGCGTTTTCGGAGGCTACACATTTACCAAGCAGTTCAGGATGAATGGCAGTATAGGGTATACCTACAATGTTTATGGGGAGAGTGAGAAAAAATTGTATCTCTATAGAGACGGAGGTTCTTTGAATACCAATATTAATTACACCTATTCACCCAGCAGTGTCTGGACTTTTGAAGGTACTGCCCGATTTAATCGCTATGCCAATCCGCAGGGGCTAAGCAGATCGAATATCAATACCAATTTTGGCGTACAACATAAAATGCTGGACAGAAGATTAATTATTTCTTTCAATGCTATTGACCCTTTTACGCCACAATCCATTCGCTCCTTTACAACCGGACCCAGGTTTGAACTGGAAAGCTTCAGTGCTACCCGAAGCCGAAACTACCGGATTTCAATAAGCTTTCAGTTGAATAGAATGGTGCAGAAAACACCTGCTATCCCCAAAAAATCAACTGGTACTAAAATTTAGGAAATTGCTTTAAACCGTTTTTTTAATTCTCGAAGCAAGCCAGCTTTCCTGAACGGGAATAATCCATTCTTTCATCCAGCTTCCTTTGGTAGCAACGGTATTGTTAAAATAAGGCGTGTCTAATTGTATGAATTGATTTTCCAACGCATAATTAAACTGAGTAAGAGGTAATAGCTCAATCTTATCCTTGATCACAAAAGCCAGATTCTGTCTGTTGAACAAATCTACTTTGCACAACTGTTCAATTTTTTTTATCACGTGTACGGAACTGTCAGTACTGCATCCTCCAACTGTGGTAGCAGATTCATCAGCCATTAGAACAATAAACTGACCAAAAAACAAATTGGCGAAGCCTTTAACCGGGGCGCCATGACTTTTCCAAGTGGCTATGAAATCCTGTAAAATATGATCTATTTCAAAGGCTTCACTGATGGAAAACAATCGGTTACTCTGATAAATCCATACTTTAGACTGATCACTGAAGTCTGCCGGACAATTGTTCTTATACGCTTGAATATCCATGCTGCAAAGTTACAATTTATGCCATGCTTTCTGCAATCATTTCTGCAATATCCAGAACTGCTACTTCATTTTCCTTCTCCCTGTTTTTTACACCATCCATCATCATTGTGTTACAGAATGGACAGGCAGCTGCAATGAAAGTTGCCCCTGTTTCCAGCGCTTCGTCGGCCCTTTCAATATTGATTCTCTTATTGCCCGGCTCATCTTCTTTAAACATTTGCGCTCCACCGGCACCACAGCAAAGTCCTTTTGTTCGGCATCTTTTCATTTCTATCAACTCTGCATCCAATGCTTCCAATACTTTTCTGGGAGCTTCGTAAATATTATTGGCCCTTCCTAAATAGCAGCTGTCATGGAAAGAAATCTTTTTCCCTTTAAAACTGCCGCCCTCTTTCAATATTATTTTACCCTGATCAATCAGTTCCTGTAAAAGGGTAGTATGATGTATTACTTCGTAGTTTCCACCCAGTTCAGGGTATTCATTTTTTAGTGTGTTAAAGCAGTGTGGGCAAGTGGTTACAATTTTCTTGACATTGTATCCATTCAAAATCTGAATATTCTGATAAGCCATCATTTGGAATAAAAATTCATTACCTGCTCTTCTGGCGGGGTCGCCGGTACAGGCTTCTTCCTTACCTAAAATGGCAAACTTCATTCCTACTTTATCCAGTATAGTGGCAAATGCCTTGGTTATTTTTTGTGCGCGCTGATCAAAGCTTCCCGCACAACCAACCCAAAATAATATTTCAGGGGTTTCTCCATTTGCCATCATTTCGGCCATCGTATTGATCTTCATATAATCTGTTTAATATGTGAATAGTATTAATCTAAGATGCCATTTCATTTGCCCATTTGTCACGATCATCAGGGGAAAATTTCCATGGTGCAAAGTTGTTTTCGATATTGCTGAATGTGCCATTCCATTCCTGTGGGGCATTGCTTTCCTCCATAATTAATGATCTTCTTAATTCAACTATGATGTCGAGTGGCGAAATGCTTACCGGACAGGCTTCCACACATGCATTACAAGTAGTGCATGCTCTAAGTTCTTCCACTGATATATAATCGTGTAATAAAGACTTATTATCTGAAACAAAAGATTGATTGGCATTGATATTTCTGCCCACCTCTTCCAGCCTGTCTCGGGTGGCCATCATGATTTTTCTGGGACTTAATAATTTGCCCGTCTGGTTTGCCGGACATTCTGAAGTACATCTTCCGCATTCAGTACAACTGTAAGCATCCAAAAGATTTTTCCAGCTTAAATCAAAAACATCTTTTGCGCCAAAGCTGGCAGGCGGTGCAGCATTGGCAGGAGCCAGTTCGGGTTGCATGGCATACAAAACTTCATTTTGCACTTCTGGCATATTTTTCATTTTGCCAGGTGCCTGCAAGTTGGCATAATAAGCATTGGGAAAAGCCAGTGCAATATGTAAGTGCTTGGAATACGGTAGGTAATTCAGGAAGGCAAAAATGCCTGCAATATGGATCCACCAGGCTATGCGCTCAATAGCGACCAAACTATTGTTTGACATTCCTTCAAACAGAGGTATTAATTGTGCAGAAAGAAAAAAACTGCCGGTAGGCTCGTAATGTGCAACGCCTCTGTCTTGTAAAATCTGATCAGTTGCATTCATGGTTAAAAACAAACTCATTAATACAATCTCTGTAATCAGAATCAGGTTGGCATCTGTTTTTGGCCATCCGTTTAAATCCTTACTGATAAATCGTTTTAGCTTAAGCCAGTTTCTTCTGGCAAGAAAAATAATACAAACCACAATAACGCTTGCCGCCAACCACTCAAAAGTATTGATGAGCCAGCCGTAGAACTCGCCCAGATAAGGAAGAAAAAGTCTGTGGGTACCTAAAATACCATCCAGTACAATTTCCAGCACTTCCATATTAATGATGATAAAACCGGCATAAATAATGAAGTGCATGATGGCAACCGGTACATTATGAAACATTTTCTTCTGACCCAGTGCCAGTAATATTACATTGTTCCAGCGCTGACCCGGGTTGTCCGATAAATCCTGCGGCTTGCCCAGGAAAATATTTCTTCTGATTTCGGCCACTTTTTTTGAAAACCAGTAAATGGCGCCTGCGGCCATGATGCAAAACAAAACTTGTTGTACGTACTGCATAAAGAAAGTTATACGCTAAGATAATACAATTGGAGAATGCATTATTGTTGTTATTTTGAGGTATAATTTATACTATGTCTGAAAGAAAATACGTTTTAACCGCATCAGCAGCTCAGCAAAAATTAAAAAGAATGAGTCTGGAAATTGCGGAGAGCCTGAGTGGGCAAACAGGGGAGCTATATTTAATGGGCGTTCAGCAGAGTGGGATGATTATTGCGGAAGAAATGGCCAGGTTATTGGGCATATTGCTTAACAAACCAATCAAAACGATTGCTGTACAGTTGAACAAGCAAAAACCTGCTGACGTGGTGTTGAGTGAGAAACTCGAACTGAATGGAGCCAATATTGTATTGATAGACGATGTAACCAATAGTGGTAAAACCCTGCTGTATGCATTGAAACCATTATTGGATGCATATCCGCAAAGTATTCAGACCCTGGTATTGGTGGAACGCATGCACAAGCAGTTTCCGGTAAAACCGGATTTTGTGGGATTATCTATTGCTACCACACAGGAGGAACATATTCAGGTTGAAACAGAGGGTGGCAAAATTCTTGGAGCCTATGTTTTATAATAAGAAATGATAGTATCTTAATATTTAAAATTTAAATCAACATTCAATATGGACGCAGCAATACAAGCCAATGTAAATACCTGGTTAAACGGGAACTATGATCAGGATACAAAAAATCAAATTCTTGCTTTACAAGCCAGCCATCCGGACGAACTGGCGGACGCATTTTACCGGAATCTTGAATTTGGAACGGGTGGCTTAAGGGGATTGATGGGTGTTGGAACCAATCGGGTAAATAAATACACAATTGGGATGGCTACTCAGGGTTTTTCCAATTATTTAAAAAAGACTTATCCTGATTCTACCATACAATTAGCTATCGCGCACGATAGTAGAAATAACAGCCGTTTTTTTGCTGAAACCACAGCCAATGTTTTTGCAGCCAACGGCATTAAAGTGTTTTTGTTTGAAGCATTAAGACCTACACCGGAATTGAGCTTTGCCATCCGTAAACTGGGATGCCAGGCAGGAGTGGTTTGTACAGCGTCTCATAATCCAAAGGAGTACAATGGCTACAAAGCATATTGGAACGACGGAGGACAGCTGGTGCCGCCTCATGATAAAAACGTAATAACAGAAGTGGAAGCCATTAAAAGTGTGGATGAAGTAAAGTGGAATGGGGGAGAAGCCAATATTACCATTATTGGCGCAGAACTCGATGCCCAGTACATAGAAATGGTAAAGGGCTTAAGTGTTTATCCGGATGTTGTTACTGCTCAAAAAGATTTAAAAATTGTTTATACGCCAATCCACGGAACAGGAATAACACTGGTACCTAAAGTTTTGCAGGCATTCGGATTTGAGAATGTACATGTGGTAGAAGAGCAGTCAACACCAGACGGAAACTTTCCAACCGTGAAATATCCCAATCCGGAGGAAAGTGAAACCATGAGTATTGGCCTGGCAAAAGCCCGTGAATTGAATGCGGATATTCTTTTGGGAACAGATCCTGATGCAGACCGTGTAGGAATTGGTGTTAAAAATCATAAGGGGGAATGGGTATTAATGAATGGCAATCAGACAGCGGTACTGGCATTTGCTTACATGATGGAAGCCCGAAAAGCAAAAGGAATTGCCCAGTCCAATGACATGGTAATATCAACTATTGTAACTACTGAAATGATTAATGAAGTAGCCAGACAAAATGATGTAGCCTGTTATAATGTTTTAACCGGCTTTAAGTGGATTGCTGAAAAAATTAAGGAGCTGGAGGGGAAGGAAAATTATGTAATAGGCGGGGAAGAAAGTTTTGGATTAATGATTGGAGACCAGATCAGAGATAAGGATGCAGTTAGTGCAGTTGCCTTGATGTGCGAAATGGCTGCTTATGAAAAGAACAAAGGCAGATCCTTATTCGATAAAATGATTGATTTGTACATACAGTATGGCTTTTATTATGAGAACCTCATCAGCATTACCAAAAAAGGCATGAACGGGCAGAAAGAGATTGCCGACATGATGGAAGGATATCGTTCTAATCCACCTTCAGCAATTAATGGTTCTGCAGTAACTACTTTACTGGATTATCAATTACAAGTGGGTAAAAATCTGCAAACCGGTGAAAGTTGGCCTATCCAGCTTCCCAAAAGCAATGTGCTTCAGTTTATTACTGCAGACGGTAGTAAAATTTCGGCCAGACCTTCCGGTACTGAACCTAAAATTAAATTTTATTTTAGTGTAAATACCCAATTAACAAGCCGCGACGAGTTTGATGCAAAACAAAAAGAGCTGGAAAATAGAATTGATGGAATCATCCATAGTATGAACCTAAAATAGTATGGTATATTCGCAGCATGCAAAAGGACAGAGATTATTCGGATACATATCATCATAAGGGAATGCGCAAGAAGCTGATTGATACTTTGCGCGAGAAAGGAATTACAGATGAAGCCGTTTTGGAGGCAATGAATAAGATTCCCAGACATTTTTTTCTGGAATCTGTTTTTGACAAAATTGCTTACGAAAATCGCGCATTCCCTATTTCTGCAGATCAGACCATTTCACATCCGTACACGGTAGCTTACCAGACACAGTTATTGCAAATTAAGAAAGGGGAGAAAGTGCTGGAAATCGGAACAGGCAGCATCTATCAAACTACCATTCTGGCTGAGTTGGGGCCACAATGGGTATATACCATTGAAAGGCAAAAAAAGTTATTTGATGAACAGAAGGAATATTATCATTTTAAAAAAAATTATCCCAATATCAAATTCTTTTTTGGTGACGGATTCAAGGGGTTGCCTACTTATGCCCCTTTTGACAAAATCCTGATTACTGCAGCAGCTCCCTTTGTACCGCCATTGCTTGTTGAACAATTAAAGCCAGGAGGAATGATGGTGATTCCTGTAAACGAAGGGGAGGCCCAAAGAATGATGCGAATTACCAAACTGGCGGATGGAAGTTTACAGGAGGAATTGTTTGATGAGTTTTCTTTTGTTCCCATGTTACAGGGTAAGGCAGTTGATTAAACCCTTTATTATCTGATTATTGAGACATAACTATTTAATCAGCATAACTAATATCTGATTATAATAAAACAAGGCCCCGGTAGAAACCAGGGCCTTTCATCTTAAACTAAAACTAAAACTAAATTTATTGCTGCATCATATCCATGCCACCGCTTTGGTCAGCCTTGGTATTTTTGCGTTTAAATAAGCTTGCATCAAATTTTCCGAAACGGTAGCTGAAATTCAGGCGTAAAACCTGAGGGTCTCTTCTACGTTGGTTGGTTTGGTTGAAGAATGAACTCTCAGAATAACTCTGGAACAATTGTGTTCTGAAGATATCGTTCATACTTAGCGTTAAGTTGCCGGATCTGCCATTTTTCCAGGTAAATTCTTTTCTGATAGCCAAATCCACTCCATAACGAGGCAGGTTGTATCCCTGAGCACCAGACTGTGGTCCGCCGCCAAACATCATACCGCCGCCACCGCCACGGCCACCGCCTCCACCGCCTTGAGGCAATACGGTTCTGGCTTGATAATCTCCGCTTAACTGGATTGAAAATCCTTTACCTAATTTGAATGTATTGTTCATTTTAGTAAACCAGCTCCATTGTTCCTGAACCAGATTAGGTTGGCCAGGTACAGTTGCATTTAGTCTTGAATTGAAAATATTCAGGTTAACAGTCATTTCCCACCAGCTGTTAACAGCAGTTTTATTGGTTAATTCCAAACCAAATGATCTGGCGCTGTTTGCATTAATAAAAGTGCTGAAAAATGCACTATCACCCGGAATCAGCGCATTAGCATCTCTGTAAACATAACGGGTAATTAAATTGGTAGAATGTTTAAAGAAAGCTGTCACCAAAAAGTTAGAACCTTTTTTGTACGCATTGTTCCAGCTCATTTCAAATGAATTGGTGAATTCAGGTTTAAGACCAGCATTACCCATATTGATATTCTGAGGATCAGAATAATCAGGGAAAGGCATTAACTGAAAGAAATTAGGTCTGTTCACTCTTCTTGAATAGTTGATCTGGAAGTCTTGCTTCTCATCAATTTTATAAGTGATGAATGCACTTGGGAATAAGCTCAATGGGAACTTAACAGAGAAAGTAGCTGAATCAGCTCCTCTGGAATTTAAAAGGGTTCCGGTATAGTTGGAACTTTCAGCTCTTAAACCCAACTGATAACTCCACTTATTAACTTTAAAA
>CALEST010000066.1 GCA_937907555.1 uncultured Sediminibacterium sp. | reverse complement strand
TTTATACATCGCAAAGCTGGTGGCAATTTCCCATGATACGCATTACCCTTGCACTAATCACAGGATTATTATTGGGTAAATATGTTGTGGTACCGTATGGGTTAATTGGAACTGTTTTTATATCAAGCTCCTTGCTTTGGCTTCTCAATCGCCGTGGAAGGCTTTTCGTTTTTTTTAAGCGACGCTGGATGACGGGCTTGTCTGTACAGTTGCTATTTATTTGCGCAGGGATTATGCTATATAAGCAAAACATACCTGCAGCTATTCCCATCAGCAATAAAGTAGTGCTACTGGAAAAGCCTGTTAAAAAAGCCAATAGCTATCAGGCTTTGGCAGCTATGCATCAGACAAAACTGTTGATATATTTTAATGCACAAACACTCATGGATTCTCTTGATGAAAGTGTGGAAATTCAGTTGTTGAAAAAACCGGTGACTATAGAATCTGTGACCAATCCGGGTGGATTCAATTTTAAACAATACGCTGCATCTCAGCAGATTTTTCATCAGGTGTATTTAACCAAAAAAGATTATCGAATCATCAGCCAATACCCACTTTCCATCACAGGTTCATTACTGCAAAAAGCAAAAGACTATGTGTTGAAAACTTTGCATCAATACATAAGCAACAACAGAGAAAGAAGTGTTGCAGAAGCATTGCTGATTGGCTATAAAGCACATCTGGACAAGACCTTAATGAATGCCTACAGCAATACAGGTGTAATTCATATTATTGCCATTAGTGGTTTACACCTGGGCATGATTTATAGTCTTTTGTTATTGCTTTTTAAACCCATTGCAAGATTCAGGCAACTCAGGGTTATCAGAACTTTTTGCATCTTGGTTTTTTTATGGGGATTTGCGCTGTTAACAGGTGCAGGGGCTTCTGTATTAAGAGCTGCCGTCATGTTCAGTTTCCTTTTACTCGGAGAACAACAGAACAGACCCCACCATCAACTGAACAGCCTGGCAGGATCTGGGTTTTGTATGCTCATTTTTAAGCCGGTATTCTTGTGGGATATTGGGTTTCAGCTTTCCTATGCAGCCGTTCTTGGCATTCTGTTTTTTGCCAGGCCAATTGAAAAAAGCCTTTATCTCAAAAACAAGTTTTTACAAGTGAGCTGGCAAATGTGCAGCATCACACTGGCAGCACAAATTCTTACTTTGCCATTATTGCTGTATTATTTTCACAGTTTCCCCAATTTGTTTCTGATTGCCAATTGGATTGCAGTTCCCGTTTCCGGACTTATTCTATATCTGCTAATTGGCTTATTATTGGTTGCCCCTTTTTCATTCATTGCCGTTCCACTGGGGCTCTGTATTAATTGGTTGTTATTGCAGCTGAATCAGTTGATTGAAAAAACGGCTTCGCTCCCCTTTGCCCTGACAGAATATATACAAATCAATATTTGGCAGATGCTATTGATTTTTGTTTGTCTGATTTTATTGTATCAGTGGCTGCTGCATAAAAACAAAATATTTTTTTTAATGGCAGCCGCTTCTCTATTGATTACGCTGGGCATTCATATGATAGATTGCCTGCATTATAGCCATCAAAAAAAAATAATCATCTATCATACTCCCAAACATAGCGCCATGGATATCATGGAGTGATTAGG
>CALEST010000065.1 GCA_937907555.1 uncultured Sediminibacterium sp. | reverse complement strand
TTAGGCGGCCGTAATGGTTCCAGTCTTAAAAAAGCCGGTGACGAAAGAGCTCGTGTTTACCACAGATGGAAAGATCAGTTTTTGGGAAAATACATTGATAGTTCTCAATTGGATATACAGCAAAAATTAAATTATAGAATGTGGCTGAAAGCCGCCAATGAACTCAATTTCAGTCAGGAGGAAATGACCGAGCTTATGTTTATAGAAGTTACGGCAAAAGCATTGAAAAGACACGATAAGGTTATAAGGCATGAAATGGGGGTAGAAGAATATAGCTGCGAAATGCTGGAGAAATTTGAGCCTATAACAAAAACCGGAAGAGATGCCAAACTGGGATTCCTGACAGTAATGAAAATGTTACAAATGGATCCTGAAGAGAAAAATACGCTTGCCCTAAAGGAATTGGATGAATACATTGAAGGAAAAAAGTCTGCATTTGAATCAAGAGAAGTGGTTCCTTATAATTACAGAGCTGAAATTGTAGGTGACAATTATTTTGATTTTAACGATCGGTATTATGGCAATAACGACGTAATGGGACCAGGCCCTACACATGGTACTCATGTATCAGGTATTATTGCTGCAAAAAGAAACAATATTGGCATTGACGGAGTTGCAGATCATGTTAAACTCATGACATTAAGAATTGTTCCGGATGGTGACGAATACGACAAAGATGTTGCACTGGCTATCCGGTATGCAGTAGACAATGGTGCAAAAATTATCAATATGAGTTTCGGGAAATCCTTCTCCCCGGAAAAGGCTTGGGTAGACAGCGCTATCAGGTACGCAG
Source organism: uncultured Sediminibacterium sp. (assembly GCA_937907555.1). Lineage (GTDB taxonomy): Bacteria > Bacteroidota > Bacteroidia > Chitinophagales > Chitinophagaceae > Sediminibacterium. The sequence continues at coordinate 2,878 of CALEST010000065.1, read as the reverse complement.
AACAAAAAGATGTATTACTTATTCATGCTTCCGGTAACGATGCAGAAAATCTAGATTCAGTTGAAAATTTTCCCAACCCCTGGCTAAGTCCTTGGAAAACCTTTGCGAAAAATTATATTACAGTTGGCGCCAGCAGCGATTTAAGTCTGGGGCCCAGCTTAGCTGCAGATTTCAGTAGTTACGGAAAAACGCAGGTGGATTTATTTGCCCCTGGAGTTAAAATTTACTCAACCATACCAGGCGGGAATAACTACGGGAATCTCAAAGGCACCAGTATGGCAACTCCTATTGTTACCGGAATTGCTGCAATATTAAAATCCTATTTTCCCCATCTTACTGCCATAGAAATAAAAAATATTATAGAGCAATCTGTATTTAAACCTGAAGCAGATATCGCCTGCATTAAACCTGGCTCAGATCAGGAAAAAGTACCTTTCGCAAACCTATCTAAGACAGGAGGTATTGCAAACGCCTTCAATGCAGTAAGAACAGCAATAGAATATAAACCTGTTATACCAGCAAAAACCAATAACACTACAAAAAAATAAAATGGCCAAACCTCAATCGGGAGATTATCCCCCCTACTTCAACGGTTATATCCAAAAAGTTGAACAGGATAATGTTCAGGAATTGGTGAATAACCTTTCGTATCCATTAACCTATTTCTTTTTGAATTTAGCGGACGAAAAAGCCGATTACCGGTATGCTGCAGATAAATGGACACTGAAAGATATGCTACAACATATCATTGACACAGAAAGGATCATGCAATACAGACTGCTTAGAATTGCCAGAAATGACCAGACTCCATTGCCTGGTTTCAACGAAAACGAATATGCAGCTTCAGCAGAAGCCAACAACAGAACATTTATTGAGCTGAAAGAAGAGTTTAAAGCGTTGAGGAAATCAACCGATTTATTGCTGAAATCGTTGAACGAGAAACAACTACAGTACACAGGCAATGCAAGCAATCATCCGGTAACCGCAAATGCAATTGCCTTTATCATATTCGGGCACCTGCTTCATCACAAACAAATAATAGAAGAAAGATACTTATAGTTTGATCTCTGAAAATCAAACGACTTAAAAAACAAAACCCGGATCAAATTGATCCGGGTTTTTCACATAATCTTTTTCACTTTTCTGGGGGGAGAAATATCATTCTTATTTGGTAGCAAATAAATGAACAGCTACCTGTACTTCTTTAGCAATATTTCCAATACCATAGTTGATACCGAACAAAGTTCTGTCCATAGAGAAGAAAGCTTCAGCGAATAAACCTTTATCATCAGCACTTCTGATAACCGCATTAAAACTTACTGGTAAGCTTGCACCTTTTAAGTTCAATGTTCCGTTGATGGTTGCATTGTTTTCATCAGCATAGGTAACATTGGTAATTTTATAAGTGGCTTCCCCGTATTTGGCAACTTCAAAGAAATCAGCAGCTTTCAAGTGACCTTCCAGCTTTGCTCCTGCACCATCTGTTACTTTTAAATTCGCAAGATCAATTACAAACTCACCTCCTGTAACCTTACCATTGTTTACTTGAACCGCACCACTTTTCACTGTAAAGTATCCGGTATGAAAATCATTTTTCTTAGAGCCTACCCAATCCACTCGGCTTTTACCAGCTTCTACTTTGTAAGTAACCACATCCATGGTTTTATTCACTGATGTGAATGAATAAATACCCGCTAAAAAAGCTGTACCTAACAGCGCTAATGCAATTTTTTTCATGTTGATTTTGTTTAATGTTTCAAAAATAGTGAAATTTAATGTTACAACAACAAATTTTTTAAAAGGTTTAAAATCTGCATGTTGGATTATCTTATCTTCGCAAAAATTGTTCCATATGAATCTTCATGAGTACCAGGCAAAAGAATTACTCAAAAAATACCAAGTTCCAGTGCAGGAAGGTATTGCAGTAGATACGGTGATGGCTGCAGAGGAAGCTTACCGTCAAATTAAAACCCAGACTGGCAATAATTTTGCAGTTGTGAAAGCCCAGATTCATGCTGGCGGTCGCGGAAAGGGTAAAATTGTGGGAACCGAACAAAGAGGGGTTGCCGTTGCAAAAAGCGCTGAAGATGTAACCAATATTGCAAAAAACATCCTAGGTGGCACTTTGGTTACCATTCAAACCGGTGAAGCAGGTAAGAAAGTAAATAAAATTCTGGTTGCCCAGGATGTTTATTATTCCGGCCCGAATCCTGTTAAAGAATTCTATTTGTCTATCCTGTTAGACAGAGCAACTGGCATGAATGTAGTAATGTACAGTACAGAAGGTGGAATGGATATTGAAGAAGTTGCACACAATACTCCTGAAAAGATTTTTAAAGAGTGGGTTCATCCCGGTGGTGGTTTACAGGGTTTTCAGGCAAGAAAAATTGCTTTCAATCTTGGTTTAAGCGGAGAAGCATTTAAGAGCTGCGTGAAATTTGTGACCAACCTTTACAATGCATATGTTGGCTTAGACTGTGGCATGTTAGAAATCAACCCACTGTTTAAAACAAGTGATGAAAAAATTATTGCAGTAGACTGTAAAATGAATATTGACGATAACGCATTGATGCGTCACCCTGATGTTGCTGCTCTAAGAGATGTAACAGAAGAAGATCCTACTGAAGTTGAAGCAGGTCAGTACAACCTTAACTTTGTAAAATTAGATGGCAATGTAGGTTGTATGGTAAATGGCGCAGGTCTCGCCATGGCAACCATGGACATGATTAAATTAAGTGGTGGTGAACCAGCAAACTTCCTGGATGTAGGTGGTACTGCTAATGCACAAACCGTTGAAGCTGGTTTCAGAATCATCATGAAGGATCCGAATGTAAAGGCAATCCTTATTAATATCTTCGGAGGTATTGTAAGATGCGAT
>CALEST010000064.1 GCA_937907555.1 uncultured Sediminibacterium sp. | reverse complement strand
TAAATCCATTTACCTGTTCAAAATCTAATTTTTTAATAATCATATTCGATTCCAGGGGATATTTATTTGGACTAAACACACAAACCTCTTTGCTGTAATCAAAATTGCCCACGAGAGAGGAAACAAAATGACTCATCCATTTGGGTTCTTCCGGAATATAGCGTGGGATGATTCTACCCCCTAATCCACCAGCATCCGGATGCGCTTTAAAAAATGCAAGTATGAGTGCCAGATAATCAGGCTTTGCAACGGCATCATCATCCATAAAGCACAGGAGTTCTCCTTTTGCAAGGGCAGCACCCGTGTTACGGGCAAAAGAAGCTCCTTGTTCTGTTTCATTGGAATAATAAAACTGCCCGTCCATATGGGTTGCAATGAATTCTTTGCAGACTTGCTCAGTATTATCTGTTGAATTATTGTTTACAACAATCACTTCAAATTGATCTTTGCTTATGGTTTGGTTATACAGGCTGCTCAATGCTTCCGGAAGATAGACTGCCCGGTTATAAGTACAGATGACTACTGATATTGCTGGCTGCTTATAATTCATTCTGGTAAAGATAAAATGGATTCCTGAACTATATGATCCCAATGATATTCTTTGTAGAATTGAGCAGGAACATTTGTGCCCCCTTCTTCAATTACCTGAATTTCCATCATAGATTGGGCAAATGAATCCCAATTGTTGTTGGGTATGCAAATCAGTTGTTGGTTCAGATACTTGTTGGATATTCCCTCGGTACTTTTTTCAAATGCTATTACCGGAAGCCCTGCAGCCAGTGCATCTATGAGTTTGGTTTTAACTCCAGCACCCAAAGTAACCGGACAAATAAAACAATCCGTGCCAGCGTAGTATCTTTGAATATCTTTTACAAATCCCTCGTAAATAATTTCTGGGCAATTGGAGATGCTGGCTAACAAGTCAGGTTCAATCTGAACCCCGCTGATGACGATTTTATAGGGGAAAGCAGAGCTATTCAATTTAGGAACAAGCTCCTGTATTATTTCATCAATGGCTTTCTTGTTAGGAATATAATCCAAAGTGCCATTAAAGAAAAATAAAACAGGGTTATTGAATAAGCCATGTTTCATCAGCAACTCTTTTCTAAATTTAGCTTTTTGTTCAAGGCAGAAAGGTTCTTTGCGATAGGTTCCAAAAGGAATTACGCCTGTTTTATGTTTTTGCAAACCCCAGTGCTGTATGGCATAGGTTCTGTCTGTTTCAGAAATGAAAAAACTGAAATTGGCCAGTTGATGAACTTTCTTTTCATACCATTGATAGAGTCTCCAGCCCTTTCTGCCCATATCCCTGAATCGGATGGCTTCAATATTTGCTGATTTAATGAGAAATTTTTTACCGGTAAATAAACGCAGTAAAAATCCCAGCCATCCAAAATAGCTATGATCAATAATGATCCATTCTATTTCTTCTTTTCGGATGAGTCGAGTCAGATCTGATAAGCGAAAAATATTCTTCCAGCCTTGCCAGTGATTAAATAAAATAGGAAGGAGAACCAAGTTGTTATCGGCAATCTTGTCCATGCCGCTCATGCTTTTACCCTCTAGGATATTATCGCTGGATACTGCCAATACCACTTTGCCGTATCGGGCAAGCGATTGGTAATAATGAACAATGTATTGCTGTCCACCCATATGGGCGGGAAAAACTTTAAAAGAAACAATGCCCAATACCTTGGGTGCTCTCATCAGGCTTTCTTAGGTTTTCTAATAGCGCCTACTGTTGCGCCCAAAAGCAATAACCAGATAATTGCCGAAGATCCCATGGCAGCCTTTAATCCAATCGAATAGGAAGCTGGTTCAAAACGGAACTGAATACTGTGTTTGCCGGCAGGAACCTGAATACCTCTTAAAACATAATTGGTTTGAAAGATGGGGGTTTCCTTGTCGTCAACATAAGCTTTCCATCCTGCATCATAGAAAACTTCACTGAAAACAGCAAACTGATTCGTTGAAGCATTGGAAGCATAACTCATCTGATCGTTTTCTGCTTTTACCAATTGTATGCTGGCAGTGCTATCGTATTGAATTGCACCAATTGCGCTTTTGTCTTTTTGATAAAGTACCGCTGTTTCTGAGGGATTAAAACTGCTTAGTTCATCCATAATAGCGGCAGGTGTTTCTTTAAATTGCAAAGACTTTACCAGCCAGGCAGCTCCCAGTGCTTCAGGGTTCTGCTGCACCAACGGTTGTCCGCTTTGTTGATCGGGTACTATAATATATTTTGTATTCAACATGTTTAATACAGGCAGACAATTAGGGAATTTATACAATTGGCGCTCTATTAAATCCTGATAAATACTCAATTTGGCAGGATGGTATCCCCCAATGGATTTGTGGAAATAAGAACTAAGTGCACCTCCGTTAAATGCAGCCGAAATGCCTTGCGAAACATTCAATACCCTGTAATAGCTGGTATCTTTTAATATCTGCAGGTCTGCAGGGGAGGGGGTAAAATTATTTTCATACTCTGCAGCGTCCTGGTAATTATTTTCATTCAGGTATTTCGTGTTAATGCCAAATACATCTATCAAGGCAA
>CALEST010000063.1 GCA_937907555.1 uncultured Sediminibacterium sp. | reverse complement strand
CAACTAAAAAAAGACGAGAATATCCAATGTATAGTTGCAGAGGGAATGGTGGATTTTGGAAGGGCACAGACACCCGGACTAAGCGACTATGCGGATGGAGTAGATACCATGGAATTCTTAACTGCCTTGTAAAGCTGACATTTTTTCGGAAAAATTTGTTAAATGGTGTCACTGGTCAACTGTCAATTAAACAGCTTTGTTTATTTGCTATCTAATAGGCATATTAATTGATTAAATTTATTAAAACAAACAGCACATATGAATTGGAAAAATGGTTTACTGATCGTAGGCATTAGTGCCTCTACCGCCCTGGCAAGTGTTTGGGGTTACGGTAAATATATGGAGAACCAGCAGGCTGGAATTCAGGAACAAGGAAAATTACCGGTGAACTATGCTGGATTTATGGGGGGCTCCAATAATGCAGCAAACAATGCAATAGATTTTACTGCGGCTGCCACTACAGGAACCCCTGCCGTTGTACACATTAAAACCAGAACCAAGGCCAAACAAATCAGCAATTCGCAACGCCAGCGTAATCCCTTTGCGGATATGTTCGGTGATGATTTCGGCGATTTCTTCGGAGGGCCCAGAATTCAACCGGAACAGAGGGCTAGTGGTAGTGGGGTAATCATCACAGAAGATGGTTATATCGTTACCAACAACCACGTTATTGACGGAGCAGATGAAATCAATGTTACCCTGGCCAATAAAAAATCCTACAAAGCTACGCTCATTGGACAGGACCCAAACAGTGATCTGGCTGTAATTAAAATTGAAGGAAAATCATTCCCTTATATTGTTTATGGCAATAGCGATGACGCCAAATTAGGACAATGGGTACTTGCCATTGGTTATCCTTTCAGTCTGGACGTAACCGTAACTGCCGGAATCATCAGTGCAAAAGCCAGATCCATAGATATCAATGGAAGACAGGGAGCCAACCCAGTTGAATCCTTTATTCAGACGGATGCGGCAGTGAATCCAGGCAATAGCGGCGGAGCTCTTATCAACACCAACGGAGAATTGATTGGCATTAACTCTGCCATCGCATCTCCTACAGGTTCTTATGCAGGTTACTCCTATGCAATTCCTGTGAACATGGTTAAAAAAATTGTAACCGACATTGTGAAATTTGGAACCGTTCAGAGAGCTTATATTGGCATTAGTTATCCAAAAGAAAACTTATCCGATGAAGCAAAGAGAGAACTGGAAAAAGAATTAGGCACTGCCTACAAAGAGGGAGAAGGCGTTTACATTACAGATACCCCTGAAGGTGGTGCAGCTGCAAGTGCAGGATTAAAGAAAGGAGATATTATTACCAAAATTCAGGGAGTTAATATTACCACAGGACCTGAATTACAGGAACAGGTGGCACGTTACAAACCAGGTGATAAAGTAACCGTACAATACAAGCGCGGAGGCAAGGAAAACACCGTAACGATTACATTGAAAAACAAAGCAGGAAATACAGATTTAGTAAGACGCAGCAGTGTGATAGAAAAACTGGGAGGTGAATTGGTTAACCTGGATAAGAAAGTAGCCACTGCTAATGATGTTCCTGGAGGTGTATTGGTGAAGAAAGTAGGCAATGGCCTGTTGAGTAAGAGCCGTATGGAAGATGGCTTTGTTATCACCGGCATCAACGGCAAGGAAATTGTAAATCTCGACGAACTGAAGATTGCATTGGGCAATATCAAAACAGGTACGATCCGGATTGATGGTTTCTATCCTGGTTTTGAAGGAAGATACACATATCCGCTTCAGATTACGGAAGAGTAAAATGAATCTCGGTTTAAGACACTTATAGCAAACTAAAAGCCCCGCATCAATGATGCGGGGCTTTTTTATCAATCAATTATCAATCGACAATTTTTTCATACACCAGGTATTCCCCTGCCTGCAATTCAAAACTTTCTATATGCCTAAATTGAAATGTCAGCTCAGAAAACACATTCCGATAATTTCCTTTTAACCAGTCATGGTCAACTGAAATTCGCAATCTGTTTTGTTTAGAAACATTCAACAAGACCAATACAATCGCTTTACCGCTTCTTCTGAAAAAAGCCATCAGAGAGTGGTCCTGATCAGAAGGAAGAATATGCGTTTCACCTTTGTAAATTGCTGCATTTCTCATTCTTAATCCTGCAAGCTTCTGATAAAAAGAATGCAATGATGGCTGTTCTTTCCATTCAATTAAATCCTTATCAAAAAATGCCAGTCGCTTCAGCAGTGGGTTTTCCTGACCACTATAAATTAAAGGCATTCCTGACCAGGTAAAAGAAAATACAGACCATGCAAGTGCCGCTGAACCATATTTTTCGTATTCGGTACCATTCCAGCTATTTTCATCATGATTCGATGTGAAAAATAATTTAATGGCATGTCTTGGGTATTGCGAATAAGCATGCAATACATTTCTTATTTCATGTAAGCTGCTATGTCCTTCTGCATATCTTCCTGTTTCATGCATCCACCACCACGCATAAGTGGCATCAAATACCTGATGATAGTCCTGTACTTCACATTCTGCCAACCAGAAAAGGGGCTTGGTCAATTCACAACTTAATCTTGCCTGCTGCCAGAAATCCAGTGGAACCAAATGCGCCATATCACAACGAAACCCGTCAATATCAAATTCATTTACCCAATACCGCATGGCTTTAATAAGTTCATGCCTCATTTCCGGCACAGAAAAATTCAAATCAATCACATCTTTCCAGCCATTTTTCTCAGTGAAGTTGCCCTGTTCATCCTGCATAATCCAATCAGGATGTTCCAATGTCCAGTGATGGTCGCAACCGGTGTGATTGGCCACCCAATCAATAATCACTTTCATCCCCAGTGCATGGGCTTTTTCAACCAATGACTTAAAATCTTCCTTATTACCAAACTCCGGATTGATCTCTGTGTAACTGCTACAGGCATAATAACTACCCAAACTCCCCTGCCTGCTGGCCACGCTGATGGGAGTAATGGGCATTAGCCAAAGGATGGTTACTCCCATTTCTTTTAGCCTTGGCAAATGCTTGGCAAATGCGGCAAAATTTCCTTCAGGTGTATATTGTCTAATGTTAACCTCGTATAACGTAGCAGTATGCGCCCAAGGCACTACGTGAAAAGATGACTTCATGTTTACCAAATCTTATACGTTAAGATAAGGGTTTATCGTTTGAAAAAACCGAAAATGACACTAAATGCAACTACTGCTATAGCACCAGCAACATTCAACCATAAAAAGCCCAACCCTATTACATTGTATTTATCCAGAAGAAATAATGCTACCACTAATAATTCTCCAATAACCGCAGCCCAGAAGACGGCCGTACCTCCGATTTTTTTAAGATAAAATGCCACTAAAA
>CALEST010000062.1 GCA_937907555.1 uncultured Sediminibacterium sp. | reverse complement strand
ATACAGACTTCTGTTCTGCTTTTTCTACCTGTGCAACTTTACCATCAGATTTCTTCTCGTCCTTTTTTTCCTTTTGATCTTCCTTGCTGTCTCTGGTTGTTACCGCATTCAAAGGAACAGACAATACATTGTATTTGCTTCTGGTCTGAATATCTGCACTAGCAGTCATTCCCGGACGGAAAGGGAAAGATTTACCAGGAACTACCAGATCATTATAGCTTTCGGGTAATAAACGAATATGCACTTTGTAATTCGTTACTTCCGCAGTTGCATTAGCTGTTAATGTATTACCCGTGCTTGGGTTAGCAATTTTATAAACAATACCCTTGAATTTTCTTGAGGTATATGCATCCACTTCAACAATAGCTGTATCGCCAATCTTTACTTTAGGAATATCGTTTTCCCCCACATCTACTCTCACTTCAAAACTGCGCATATCTGCTACACGCATCATTTCGGTACCCACATTAAAACTGTTACCCGCAACACGTTCCCCCTTTTTGATAGCCAGTAAACTGATTACACCATCCATGGGTGAAGTAATTAAAGTTCTGCCAATATCTTTATTCGCTCTGTTCAATTGCGCTTGAACGCTTTGTACACCTGCTTTGGCACTTTTAATCCCTTCCATAGCCGCATTGTAGTTAGCACGTGCAGATTTCACTGCCTGTTCAGCTTGTTCAAACTCCAAACGGCTAATTACTTTTTCATCTAATAATTTCTTTTGGCGATTGTATTGAATTTCAGCCTGATCCAAAGTGGCTTTAATAGCTGCTGATTGCGCAGTAGTATTAGAGACTTGTGCTTGTTGCTGACTAACTCCAGCGGCAACCTGGTCTCTTTGTGAATTCAAGATATCTGCATAAATTCTGGCCAATACCTGACCACGTTTTACCGTATCTCCTTCAGCTACCGCTAGTTCAACAATTTCCCCACTTACGTCTGGACTTATTTTTACTTCAATTTCAGGATATACTTTACCGCTGGCATTTACAGTTTCAATGATAGTTCTGCGCTGAACAGCTTCAGCAGTTACTTTAATGCCCTCTTCTTTTCCTATCACCCCTGCTTTCTTAAGTCCAATGATAACACCAATGGTTACCACCAGCCCTACAATAATCCAGATTAACTTCTTACTCATAAATTGCTTTTTATAATTTGATTCCTTGGCCTTTGTAAAATTCTAAAAGTTTGATTCTAAAAATATAATCGAACTGGTTGTTCAATTGATCCAATTTTGCTCTAAGCAAGTTGTTCTGACTGGTAATTAAATCCAGTGTAGTAGACAAGCCTTCTTCAAATCGCTTTTTGGCATAGTCATACGCTTTCTGAGAAGCAGCTACCGATTTTTCACTGGCCAGAAAACGTTGCATGGCTGCCATAGCATTGGTATGAGCTTGGTAGATATTTTGCTGCAATGTAAGGTCGGCTTGTTGTCTGTTGATTTGAGCCGTTCTCAAATTCAATTTAGAACGTTCATAACCTAAGCGTGCTGAACCTGCATTAAAAATGGGCACCTGAATGTTGAACCCAAAATTCTGTCTGAAGTTTTGCTCAATCTGCCCACCCCATCCATTCCACATTTGGAAAAAATTCCGCTTGCTAGACGTCAACTGAATATCTGGCTGAAACACTTGATAGTTCTGGTTGTTAACCGTAACGAAATTGGTAGTTGGTTTGGTTCCAATAACATTGGCTCCAGTAACTGTTGTGGCTGCATTGGCAAAGTTGGACCCCATTCCTCCAAAAGCAGAAATAGTAGGATAGAATGCTGATTTGGCTCTTTTAATTGAAGCTTCAGCAGACTTTATTCTCAAGTCACTCACTTTTTGTGCAGGCTGATTATTCAAAGCCAACTGATACAACATGGCGGGATCC
>CALEST010000061.1 GCA_937907555.1 uncultured Sediminibacterium sp. | reverse complement strand
AATAGCAGGGTTAAAGTTATTAAAATTATTGCATTGGCTAAAAGTGCCATTCGCAACAACCTCGGCGAAGAATTAAATCAGATTAAACAACCCACTTGCTTAATCTGGGGCAACAACGATACCATTACTCCTCCGTTTGTAGGTAAGGAGTTCAACAAGTTGATTCCCAATAGTGAATTGCATTTTATTGATAAATGCGGACATGCACCCATGATGGAAGTGCCTGCAGAATTCAATGTAATCCTGGATGGCTTTTTAGGTAAACACAAAGGATAATTCACGGTGTTGCCTGAATCATTTTGTACATTTGTACTTCAATGGTTGTATCGCAGATAGTAAATACCAGTTTCCCCTCGCTGAATATTTCGGACAAGCCATCTTTTGCCTTGCAGCTGATGGATGATTATGATGTACTTCATTTGCCGGTTTTAAGCGAAGAAAAATATGTTGGTTTGGTAGCCAAGGAAGACATGTTGGATGCTATGGACGCTGATATGCATCTGTCCAGTCCGGAGTTACTCAAGAAACTTTCAATTGAGCCTGAGGAAAATTTACTAGGAACTTTACATCTGATTGCGAATCACGAGCTTTCCATCCTGCCCGTTGTAAACGCACAGATGGAATTACAGGGAGTGATACTTACCAAAGAATTTCTAAAGTCGATGTCTACCTTTTTGGGCAACGATGAAAAAGGAGCAGTCATAGTGCTGGAAACAGAAAAGCGAAACTTTTCTTTCGGTGAACTAAGTCGGTTGGTTGAAACCAATGATGCCTATATTACTCAATTAAACACATACACAGAAGCAGGTACAGGTCTGGTTGTTATTACCATAAAAATCAATAAGATTGAAGTTTCGGATATAGTAGCCACTTTTCAGCGCTACGATTACGTGGTAAGACATTTTTACGGCGAAGAAGAATATGCGAATGAGTTGAAAGAAAATTATCAGCATTTGCTTTCGTACCTGAATATGTAGTAATTAAAATCCTTCTCATGAAAGTTGCCATTTATAGTCGTGGCTTAGATATAGAACAGGAAAATCCTTTGTTGATTTTATTGGAAGAGCTGAGCCGCCACGATATAGAAATATTGCTTTTTAATACCTTATTTGAACAGTTTAATATTCCTCAACAGCTTTGCAATAAAATTCAGCAGTTCTCCGGATACGAAGACCTGGATGAATCGGTGGATTGTGTAATTAGTTTAGGAGGCGATGGAACCATGTTGGATACCATTACGCTAATCAGGGAAAAAAATATTCCGGTCTTGGGGATTAATTTTGGCAGGTTGGGTTTTCTTGCGAGCATCAGCAGAGAAGAATTGTCTACTGCAGTGGATGCCTTGGTGAATCATACCTATCTTATTGATAAACGAACCCTGATTCATTTGGATTCCAATGTTCCCTTGTTTACCGATGCACCTTTTGCATTGAACGAATTTACCATTCACAAAAAAGATACTTCCCCCATGATTAAGATTCATACCTATATGAATGGGGAGTTTTTAAATACGTATTGGGCGGATGGATTAATTGTTTCCACCCCTACTGGTTCTACTGGCTACAACCTGAGCTGTAATGGGCCTATTTTATTTCCGGATTCTTCCAGTCTGGTGATCACTCCTATTTGCCCGCATAATTTAAATGTGCGCTCTATTGTTATACCAGACAATAATATTATTTCTTTTGAAGTAGAAGGAAGAGCAGAAGAGTTTATTGTGGCAATGGATGCAAGAAGAGAGTTGGTGCCCAAATCGGTTCAACTGGCAGTAAGAAAAGAATCATTTAACATTAGTTTAATAAGATTAAACGAAAATACTTTTCTTTCCACGCTGCGAACCAAGCTTACCTGGGGTCTTGATAAAAGAAATTAACAAATTAGATAATGAAATTTGTTGCTATTTTACAAGACCAATAGAAGTTAATGGATCATATGTTGAAAAAGCTTTTAATCATTCTACTTTCTTTGTCGGCCGGAATTTCGGCGAAAGCCCAGTTAATGGAAAGCTTTTTGCATTCGGGTGAAATTGGCATTGGAGTAGGTATGGGTCATTATTTCGGAGACCTGAATCCTGAAATCCGTTTCAATCGACCCAAAACCGCTTTCGGACTTTTCTACAGAAAGCAGATTAATAATTACGTAAGTGTTCGTTTGTCGGGAGAATATGCTTTGCTGGGTTATTCGGACCGTTATAGCAACAACGATGTGCAAAGGTCCAGAAATCTGAGCTTTAATTCCAATGTATGGGAAGTGGGCATATCAGGCGACTTTAATTTTTTCCGTTTCCAGCCTGGATTCGAGGGGTATAATTTTACCCCTTATGTGGGATTGGGAATTGGGGCTTTTTCTTACGACCCCTATGCCTATCTGGGCGGTCAAAAGTATTTTTTACGATTATTGGGCACGGAGGGCCAGGGATCTTCCCTTTATTTAGACCGCCAGTATTATAATCCGGTGGCCATCAGCATTCCTTTTACTTTTGGAGCCAAATATGCCCTGAATGCCCGTACCAATGTATTTGCTGAACTAATATACCGATTTACCAATACCGACTTTTTAGACGATGTAAGTGGCCAAACCTATGCTCCGGATGCGTTTTCGCCCCTTCCGGATGGTTCTCCCAGCCCTGCGTTCCTGTTACAGGACCGAAGCTATGAAACCGGCGCCTCCATTGGTGTAAAGGGCAGACAAAGGGGAAATAGCCTGAAAGCAGACGCATTTGCAACCATTAAAGTGGGTATTTCCTTCAATCTTCAGAGCTATCGCTGCCCAACCAATTAGCCTTAAAGCCAGTTTTAAGGGATTTAAATCCTTAAAAACCATTGATTTTGTTAATTTTGCACACTAAATTAATCCCATGGTTAAAAAGGAAGACCTTTTGCCGCAAATTAACAAAGACCGTTTACCTAAACATATTGCCATCATTATGGATGGAAATGGTCGTTGGGCGGAAGAAAAAGGACAGGACCGTTTATATGGTCATTTTCATGGGGTAGAGAGCGTTAGAGATATTGTAGAAGGCGCAGCAGAGCTAGGTGTGGGCTATCTTACCCTATATGCATTCAGCACGGAAAACTGGGACAGACCTCAGCCGGAAGTGGACGGATTAATGGCATTACTGGTAGATACCATTCGCAAAGAAGTGCCGGTACTCAATAAGAATAATATTCGTTTGCATGTAATTGGCAACACAGATTTATTGCCTGATTTTGCCAAGACTGCCTTGCAGGAAGCATTGCAAATGACAGAAAGCAATACAGGCCTGAATCTCATTATGGCATTGAGTTACAGCAGTCGCTGGGAACTGGTGAATGCCGTAAAAAACATCGGGCTGGATGTTGCAAAGGGGGTTGTTGATCCAAAAGAAATAACCGCAGAAACTTTGCAGCATTACCTGGCAACTAGTAACTTTCCAGACCCTGAACTGATGATCAGAACCAGTGGTGAATATAGAATCAGTAACTTTTTATTGTATCAGCTGGCTTATGCTGAACTGTATTTTACCAATACACGCTGGCCAGACTTCAGAAAAGAGAATCTATATGAAGCCATTATTGATTTTCAATCCAGGGAAAGGAGATTTGGCAAAACCGGCCATCAGGTGCAAACCGAGACCAGTATTGCTTAGTTTATTTAACAAACAGTTTTCATTATTCGGGGTAATTTGCCCAGCTTAAAGAACCAAATTAATTGCTGCGTGTGCGGAAATAACCAACCGCCAACAGAACAAACAGAAACGGGATGCATAAAGTGTTTAAATTATCGGTGTTCGCTTTAGTTGTTTTATTATTTACTAAACCTGCATTTGCACAACAAACTTCTGATACAACCATCCGCTCTATTGACGCAGATTTGATCAATCTTTTCAACCAAAAGACCCCCAAAAAATACAAGATTGCTGCGGTTAAAGTAGTGGGGAACAGTTTTTTTGATGAGAATTTGCTGATCTCTATAGCCAACCTGAATATCGGAGATGAGGTTACTATTCCGGGAGGTGATAATTTTTCCAAAGCCATCACCAAACTCTGGAGCCAGAATTATTTCAGCGATGTAGAAATATATATTACCAAGCTGGAAGGCAAGGAGATTGATATTGAGATTTCCGTTACTGAACGTCCACGTTTGTCTAATTTCTTCTTCAAAGGCATTCCAAAAGGTCAGGCAGATGAATTAAGAGGTAAAACAGGATTGGTTCCAAACCGTGTGGTTACAGAAAACATGAAAATCACAGCTTCTGAAGTAATCAAGAAGTTTTACGGAGAAAAGGGATACAGAGATACCAAGGTAAAAATTGCAGAAAGAAGAGATACCACATTTGCCAATACCCTTGCGTTGGATTTCTTCATTGATAAAGGACCCAAGGTAAAAATCAACAATATCAATTTTGGTGATGTTACCATTGATGATGTTAAGCTGAAAAAACAGCTGAAGGGGTCAAAGGAAAGGTCCCGACTTACCTTGTTCCCTGTAATGGATAGTGGTAGAATTGTGGTTCCAAAGAACTACACTTTCGAAGAATACCTGAAAGAAAGAGGCTATTTAACTTTCAGTAAAACAAAGCGCGTGATGGATCCTTACATGAGGATCAAGTTCAGTTCTGCCAAATTCGACGAAAAGAAATATTTAGAAGACAAGGAAGCTTTACTGGAATATTATAACACATTAGGATACAGAGATGCGGTTATTGATAAAGACACTGTGTACAGTGTTGGTAACGGTAATTTGAACATCGACCTAAAGATGAACGAAGGAAGAAAATACTACTTCGGTAATATTAGCTGGAGAGGGAACACCAAGTATTCTGATTCTATTTTAACTGCCATCCTCGGAATTAAGAAAGGAGATATCTATAACCTGGATGTACTGAATAAGAAGCTGGGTAAATCTTCTACTCCGGATGGAATGGATATCAGTGGATTGTATCAGGATGATGGTTATTTGTTCTTTAGAACAGAGCCTATTGAAACAGCGGTTTACAACGATACCATCGATTTTGAGATTCGTATTATTGAGGGCCCTCAGGCCACCATTAAGAATGTTCGTATTGCAGGTAATGACCGTACCAAGGAATATGTAATCAGAAGAGAAATCAGAACTATTCCGGGTGAGAAATTCAGCCGTCAGTTATTGATTCGTTCGGTGCGTGAATTGGCTCAGTTGAATTATTTTAATCAGGAAAAAATTACGCCGAATCCGGTGCCCAATCAGGAAGACGGAACGGTGGATATTAACTATAGCGTTGAAGAAAAATCCAGCGATCAGCTGGAACTAAGTGCGGGATGGGGTGGCTTGATTGGATTAACCGGAACCCTGGGTGTATCTTTCAACAACTTCTCTGCTAAAAATTTATTCAAGAAAACAGCCTGGGATCCATTGCCAATGGGAGATGGACAGAAATTGAGTTTGCGTGTTCAGAGTAATGGACGTGCATTCCGTTCTTACAATTTCTCCTTTACCGAACCCTGGTTAGGCGGTAAAAAAAGAAATGCTTTAACCGTCAGCGTTTTCAATACCAAATTTGGTCAGACATTTGATCCAATCACCGGACGTTTTGATCCTGCAATTGCAAGTCAGCGATATATTTCTACCACAGGTGCAACGGCAAGTATAGCCCGTCAATTGAAGTGGCCGGATGACTATTTCTCCTTGTCGATGGGTTTAAACTATACCCGTTATAAATTGAGCAACTACGCCATTGATCCTACCAACTTACCTGGTTTTGACAATGGTATTGTAAACAACCTGAACTTCAGAATTGCTTTACAGCGTTCTTCTATAGACCAGCCGATGTTCCCTAAAACAGGGTCCAACTTCCTGGCCAGTCTTCAGATTACACCTCCTTACTCTTTAATCAACAGCAACTTTAATCCCGCAGACAATCCATACAAATGGATTGAATACCATAAATGGCGCTTTAACGGAGAATGGTTTGTGCCATTGGGTAAACCACATGGAGAAGACCGCAACAAGCAGTTTGTAATGCGATTTGCTGCGAAGTTTGGCTTTGTAGGAAGGTTCAACGAGAAGTTACAAATTTCTCCATTTGAGCGTTTCCAGGTGGGGGATGCGGGTTTAACCAACCAGTTTGCCTTATTGGGATTTGATATTGTGTCACACAGAGGTTATCCTGTTTACGATAACTCCAATCCACGTGTAAACCCCGATCAGCAAAGAGCCAGCCAATACTTTACCATCTTTAATAAATACACGATGGAATTGAGGTATCCGCTTAGTTTAAATCCAAGCAGTACCATTTTTGGATTGGCTTTCTTTGAAGCAGCCAACGGCTGGTATTCCTTTAAAGATTACAATCCATTCCAGCTTAGAAGATCGGTGGGTCTGGGTATGCGATTCTTTTTACCTATGTTTGGATTGCTCGGATTCGATTATGGCATAGGATTGGA
>CALEST010000060.1 GCA_937907555.1 uncultured Sediminibacterium sp. | reverse complement strand
TTCATACAGATTTACATTCTGGTATTTGGCTTTCTCTTCAGCAGTTAATTCTGCCGGGGCAGGGAAACTTGGAACAGGCACTCTGGTTACTGAATCATAGGGTTCCAATCCACGTGTATATCTCCAGTAAAAATCTCTTAGGCTGGTATCAGCATCCGTTAAGAAAATGATGCTTTTATCGTTTCTGTTTCGCTGCTTGGATATATCATCAAAAGCAGCTGCCCCACTGAATAAAGGTTTGGCCAAAGGCATGGTTTGTGTAGATGCCTGAGGAGCGTTTGGTTTTGCATCAGGGTTCAAAACCGCATGCTTAACGGTATCAATGGCTATATCCACCGGATCAATTCCATAGAACCAACCTCTCCAGAACCAATCCAGATCTTCTGCACTCGCATCTTCCATGGTACGGAAGAAATCAGCAGGTGTAGGATGCTTGAATGCCCATCTGCGAGAGTACTCCTTGAAAGCATAATCAAATAATTCTCTGCCCATAATGGTTTCACGAAGAATATTTAAACCGGTTGCTGGTTTGGTGTACGCATTGGGGCCGAACAAAATAATGTTTTCACTATTGGTCATGATGGGCTCCAATTGCTCTTTAGGCAAACGCATATATCCGGCAATACCCCAGGCCGGACCACCTCTGGAAGGATATTTATTATCGAACAATTCCTCTGTCAGGTACTGAACAAAACTGTTGATTCCTTCATCCATCCAGCTCCACTGACGTTCGTCACTGTTTACAATCATCGGGAAGAAATTGTGCCCCACTTCATGAACAATTACACCAATCATACCAACCTTGGTTTGCTCACTGTAAGAACCATCTTTATTGGTTCTGCCATTATTGAAACAGATCATTGGATATTCCATACCGTTAGAAGCTTCAATACTTTGTGCAACCGGATAAGGATATGGAATGGAAAATTTAGAATAAGACTTAATGGTATGGGCTACTACCTTGGTAGAAAACTTCCGGTATAAACCATATGCTTCTTTAGGGTAGCCACTCATGCACATAATCTTTTTGCCCTCAACATAAACCGGCATTGCGTCCCAGATATATCTGCGGCTGGTAGTCCAGGCAAAATCTCTTACATTTTCTGCTTTGTACACCCAGGTTTTTTTCTGTGCACTCTTAGATCCTTCTTTGGCTTTTGCTTCTTCCAAAGTAGCAATCTCTACGGGTTCTTTAGCAGTCTGAGCCTGATTCCATCTCGCCATTTGAGTAGGAGATAAAACCTGTGCATAGTTCTGACAAACACCAGTACTCAATACAATATGGTCGGCAGGTACAGTTAATGTAACATCATAATTACCAAATGCTAAAGCAAATTCCCCTCTTCCGGTAAATTGCTGGTTCTGCCAACCCTGAAAGTCGCTGTACACACACAAACGGGGAAACCACTGTGCCATGGTAAATAAATTGTTGCCATCTTCAAGGGTTTCATAACCACCTCTTCCCCCTTCAACCATTCTGTTGGTGATTTTATAACTCCAGGCCACATTGAACACAAATTTTTGTCCTGGCTTAAGCGGTGCTGGCAGGTCAACACGCATCATGGTTCTGTTGATGGTGTATTTCAATGCTTTTCCAGCGATATCAGTTAAAGAAGAAATAATATGTCCGTTCCCATTGTCTTTTTTCGCATTCGCCATATTATCCAACTGACTGGTACTAAGCTGACGAGGCATGGTAGTTGCATCCTGGTAATTTGCATTGTTCTTGGAACTGTGCTCATTTTCATCCAGCTGTAACCATAAATAGGTTAAAACATCCGGAGAGTTATTGAAATACGTTACGGTTTCTGTTCCCTTTAATTTCAGATTGGCTTCATCCAATTCTGCTTTAATAACATAGTCCGCTCTTTGTTGCCAGTACTTTGGACCGGGTGCACCACTGGCAGTCCGGTACTCGTTAGGTGTTGGCAAAATGGTCCCTAACTGTTCAAATTTGTTCCCATGATTAGATGTGGGATTGTTCATGATATTTTGAGCCTGTGTGCGAGCAGCAAACAAAGCAAGTACCATGAACAGCGCAACTTTTTTCATAATTGAGTTGGTTTATTAAAAGGGTAATCTTTCTAATGCCATTTGCAGGGCAATGGCAAAAATTCCGCCGGAAATATATAATAAATATTCCCTTCGGTTTATTTTAAAAAGCTGAACGAATATAAGTGAAATAATAAGAATAGCGAGTACGATTACCAGCTGTCCGGCCTCCAGCCCCAGATTAAAGGCCAATAATTCCGGAACAATATTTCCCTCCTTGCTTAAGAGACTTTTCAGGTAATTACTAAAGCCCAATCCGTGAATCAATCCAAAAAAAGCGGCAAAAAAATAAATCAGCGGAAATTTGGCCTTGTACACAAATTTCTTAACAAAAACATTGCTGATAGCAGTAATAATAATGGTAACAGGAATCAGGAATTCAATCCAGTTAACGGAATAATTTACAATATTAAACACACTTAAAGCTAGGGTGATGGAATGCCCCAGCGTAAAAGCGGTAACCAGCCAAAGTAGTTTTTTCCAATCAGCAAACTGATAGCGGATGCAAAGGGCGGCTACAAATAGAATATGGTCAATCCCATTTAAATCAGCAATATGCTCATACCCCATCTGGAAAAAAAGTCCAAAATCAATCATAGCAGCAATATAAATTAAAACCGACATTTGCCATAAATAAACTGGTTCAATGGCTACAATTTTTGTTCAATGGCTGCTAACGGCTAGCCTTGCATTTATACACCCTTTCTATGTATCGGTGATTGAAATCAACCATAACGAAAAAGAAGCTACCGCTGAAATAAGCATTCGCATTTTTACCGACGATCTGGAAAAAACGCTCCAAAAACAATCAACGGCTACCATTGATATCATTAAACCCACCAACAAAGCCTATATAGACCAACAAATCAACCAATATATTGGAAAGACTCTACAACTTAAGATCAACGGGAAGCCGGTAAAATTCAACTATGTTGGTTACGAAATAATAAAGGAAAGTGTCTGGTCTTATTTTGAAGTGGAACAGGTAAAAGAAATGAATACCGTAGACATCAATTGTTCAATCCTTCATGACTACGAAACCAGCCAGATCAATCTTTTTCATGTAAAAAGCAAGGGGAATCAGAAAAGCTATAAACTGGATTACCCGCAAAAAACTACTCAGTTCAGTTTCTAATTATTAGGAAGCAGTGGTTCAGTTGAAGTAACCAGGACTTTATCTATCCGATGATTGTCCATATCTACAATTTCAAAAGTAAAGGATTCCCATTCCAGTTTTTCACCCGTTTTAGGAATGCGCTCAAGGTGATGAATAATAAACCCGGCCAGGGTATTGAAATCCTGTTCCCATTTTTCCATCCATTCCGTTTTGTCAAACTTACTCAGGAAGTCGTAGAATGGAATCTGGGCGTCAATCAGGTAAGAGCCATCCGCTCTTTCAATAATTTCATAGGCTTCATCCTCTTCCTGAGGAATATCTCCTACAATGGCTTCCAGAATATCATTTAAAGTCATCAGTCCCTGAACACTTCCGTATTCGTCTACTATAAAACACTGATGAATTTTTGTTTGCTTGAATTTTTCCAAAACCTGGTACGCTGAATTGTTTTCCGGCACATACATGGCTGGTTTCATAATAGAAAAAATAGTAGCTTCTGCATCTGCAGCAAATAAATCCTTAATGGATACAACGCCTTTAATATGATCAATATCGTCTTCGCATACGGGATACACAGAGTGAATCATATCCTGCAGCAGGCTTCTTACCTCTCCTACTTTTTTATCTCCTTCTATCCATTCAATATCGCTTCTGTGCGTCATCAGAGAAGTAATATTCCGGTCACTTAAATGGAATACCCTTTCAATAATTTCCTGTTCTGCCTCTTCAATGGTCCCCTGCTCGGTACCTTCACTGATAATTGCCTTGATTTCTTCTTCTGTAACCTGATTCTCGTTGGCTTTAATTCGCATCAGCTTAACAATAATATTAGAAGACTTTGACAATAGCCAGATAAATGGAAAAGTTAACCACCCGGCAAAACGCATAGGTCCGGCAACAGATTTAGCAATCCCTTCCGGATTACTTAAACCAATTCTCTTGGGAACCAGTTCTCCCAGTACCAGAGATAAATAAGTTACAATAATCACAATGATGGTTGTAGCAATAGTACTGCTGTAAGTGGTTAAAGCAGGAAATCCTGCCAGCCAGTTTGCCAAGCAGTCCATCGAGAACGACCCTACCAACATATTCTTCTATATCAATCTTGGAA
>CALEST010000059.1 GCA_937907555.1 uncultured Sediminibacterium sp. | reverse complement strand
GAAAAAAACTGGTTATGGGATTAACCGGAATTTCCCTCGTTTTGTTTTTAATTGTCCATGCTGGTATCAATGCCTGTGTTTTTGCAGACATGGTTGATTCCAATGAAAATGGCGAAATGTTTAATAAAGCGGCCCATTTTATGGGGTCTACCGTTTTAATCAGAATCATGGAAATTGGACTTTTTGCAGGCATTATTTTGCACATTTTCCAGGGATATCTTTTAACCATCGAAAACAAACAGAAAAGATCAGTTCGCTACGCAGTTACTTATTCAGATGGCAGCAAATGGTACAGCAGAAGCATGGGCTTGCTGGGTACCTTAATTCTGATATTCCTTGTTTTACACCTTTACCACTTTTGGGTTTCCGCCCGTTTTACACACGAAGGATTGGCTCCGGTAACCTATAATGGTGTGGAAATGCACAATATGTTTGCCTTAATGCAGGCAACTTTCACTGAATGGTGGGTGATAGCCGTTTACACAGCTGGTTGTATTTCTCTTGCTTATCACCTGGCTCATGGCTTCCAAAGCGCATTCAGAACCCTGGGCGTTCATAATAAGCGTTATACCACCTTATTAACCTCTGTTGGGTATGCCTACTCAATCATTATTACACTGGCTTTCATTTTAATGCCATTGAGCTTTAAAATGGGATGGATCGGATAGTCAGTCATTATTAAAAAAGTATATTCAAATCATCATAAACCTTTGGATCTATGTTAAATGCTAAAATTCCTACCGGGCCATTAGAAAATAAGTGGGCTGAGTACAAGGGACATTGCAAACTGGTTAACCCTGCCAATAAGCGGAAACTGGAAGTGATAGTTGTGGGCACCGGATTGGCGGGAGCTTCTGCAGCTGCTTCGTTGGGTGAACTGGGTTATAAAGTAAAAGCATTTTGTTTTCAGGATTCCCCTCGACGTGCTCACTCCATTGCAGCACAGGGTGGAATTAATGCAGCAAAAAATTATCAGAACGATGGAGACAGTGTATTCCGTTTGTTTTACGATACCATTAAAGGGGGTGATTACAGAGCAAGAGAATCCAATGTTCACAGACTGGCCGAAGTAAGTGCCAATATCATAGATCAGTGCGTTGCACAGGGTGTACCTTTTGCAAGAGAATATGGTGGTTTACTAAGCAACCGCTCATTTGGTGGTACACAGGTACAAAGAACCTTTTATGCGGCAGGCCAGACTGGTCAGCAACTTTTGATTGGAGCCTATCAGGCTCTGGAGCGTCAGGTAGCACTTGGTAATGTAACCATGTACAGCAGACACGAAATGCTGGAAGTGGTAACCATTGATGGAAAAGCAAGAGGTATTATTGCCCGTGACCTGGTAAGCGGAAAACTCGAAAGACATTTCGGTCATGCAGTATTGTTGTGTTCAGGTGGATACGGTAACGTATTTTATTTGTCTACCAATGCCATGGGTAGTAATGTAACTGCTGCCTGGAAAGCACACAAAAAAGGTGCTGCTTTTGCCAACCCATGTTTCACTCAGATTCACCCAACCTGTATTCCGGTAAGTGGTGATCATCAGAGTAAGCTTACATTAATGTCTGAGTCATTAAGAAATGATGGCAGAATCTGGGTTCCCAAAAAACAAAACGATACCAGAAAAGCAACCGATATACCTGAAGAAGAAAGAGATTACTATTTGGAAAGAAGATACCCTGCATTCGGTAATCTTGTACCAAGAGACGTTGCATCCAGAGCGGCAAAAGAGCGTTGTGATGCTGGCTATGGTGTAGGTAGCAGTAAGCAGGCTGTATATCTGGATTATGCGGATGCAATTCTTAGATACGGAAAAATTGAAGCGGGTAAACAAGGTAAAATCAATGCTTCTCAGGAAGAAATTATTGCTTTAGGTAAGGAAGTGGTAAAAGCCAAGTATGGTAACCTTTTCGATATGTACGAAAAAATTACCGGTGAAAATCCTTATGAAGTTCCAATGAGAATTTACCCTGCGGTACACTATACCATGGGTGGACTTTGGGTGGATTATGAATTGCAGACAACGGTTCCTGGTTTGTATGCGTTAGGAGAAGCTAATTTCAGTGATCACGGAGCCAACCGTTTGGGCGCATCTGCATTGATGCAGGGGCTGGCTGACGGATACTTTGTAATTCCATACACATTAGGTAACTACTTAGCAGACGAAATCTATAACAAATCCATTGAAACCTCCCACCCTGCTTTTGAGCAAGCAGAGAAAGCGGTTAGTGATAGAATTCATCAATTAATGAGTATCAAAGGAAAGCAATCTGTAGAGAGCTTCCACAAGCGTCTGGGTAAAATCATGTGGGACAAATGTGGTATGGCAAGAAATAAAGAAGGTCTGGAGCAGGCTATCAGAGAAATACAGGCTTTAAAGAAAGAATTCTGGAGCGATGTAAGAATTCCAGGTGAAATCAATGAAATGAACACCGAACTGGATAAAGCAAACCGCGTAGCCGATTTCATTGAACTGGGTGAATTAATGTGTATTGATGCATTAAACCGCAATGAAAGCTGTGGCGGACACTTCAGGGAAGAATTCCAGACTCCGGATGGGGAAGCTTTAAGAGATGATGCAGGTTATATGTATGTAGCAGCCTGGGAATTCAAAGGTGAACATCAGTGGGATTTACATAAAGAAACTTTAAACTACGATGTTATTAAGCCAACACAGCGTAACTACAAATAATCATCGTAAGTAAAGCAAATTTAAAACCGAATTAATTTTATACAATGGAACACTATCATATGAATCTGAACTTAAAAGTTTGGAGACAAAAAAACAGCAATACAAAAGGTGACTTCAAAACTTATCAGGTTAAAAACATTTCATCAGAAATGAGCTTCCTGGAAATGTTCGATGTGCTGAACGAGCAATTGATCAGCGAAGGTGAAGAACCTGTTGCATTTGATCACGATTGTAGAGAAGGAATTTGTGGTATGTGCTCAATGTACATCAATGGAAAGCCACACGGCCCCTGGCAGGCAAATACAACTTGTCAATTGCATATGCGTGCATTCAAGGACGGAGACACCATTGTGGTTGAACCCTGGAGAGCCAATGCCTTTCCTGTTATTAAAGATTTAACTGTAGACAGATCCTCATTTGATAGAATTATCCAGGCGGGTGGGTATATCAGTGTTAATACCGGTAATGCCGTAGACGGTAATGCCCTTCCCATCAACAAAGACAATGCAGACAATAGTTTTGCAGCTGCAATGTGTATTGGATGTGGCGCCTGTGTAGCCGCTTGTAAAAACAGTTCTGCCATGTTGTTCCTGAGTGCAAAAGTGAGCCATCTGGCCTTATTGCCACAAGGAGAACCTGAACGCCAAACCCGTGTATTAAACATGGTAGCACAAATGGATAAGGAAGGTTTTGGTGCATGTACCAATACAGGTGCCTGTGAAGCAACTTGTCCAAAGGAAATTTCCTTAACAAATATTGCCAGATTAAATGCAGAGTACCTGAGTGCAAGTTTAAGTGCTGAAAAGTAATTTTACCAATGCATAAATGGAAAAGTCCCAACAA
>CALEST010000058.1 GCA_937907555.1 uncultured Sediminibacterium sp. | reverse complement strand
TTAGGTGCAGATCCAAAACAAACCAATAACGGATTCGCTTTTAAGCAAAATCTTTCTAAAATGAAGGCTGGCCAGGTTTACTATAGAATTGTAACCATCGGTTCAAATGCCAATGCAAGTAATGTAGTTAAAGCTACTATCTAATTCAACTTGCTTATTTCCCCGGAAAAAGTCATTACCCTAATCCTACTTTTTTCCCCAGGCTCCTTTCTCTTACACATACAATAAGATATTACAAATGAACATGTTACTTAATAAATCAATGATGAATTTCAAAAGAACTGGTTACTTCTCCGCAAGCAAATTCCAGTTTCTTACAATATATTAAAGATGTTTTCTTTGGGGGTTACAGAATCATTAGATTCTTAACAAGAGCTGCATTTCTATGCGGCTCTTTTTTATTTGTAAATATGTTTTGTAGTATTAAAAATTGAGTTTTCTTTCTTAAATTACAGGCTGCATTTTCCCTTTTTTCGCAATCTTTTCAACGGGTGAAACAGAAAGTTGCACAATTTAATTTATAAACGGACTAATGAAGAAATATTTACTTCTCTTAATAACTGCCATTTCAACTACAATTTCATTTGCACAGGATTTTTCCAATAAAGGAAAAGATTTCTGGGTAGGTTATGGATTCCACCAGCAAATGTTGCAGGGTGGCGGGGGAGGAAGCCAGAATATGGTCTTGTATTTTGCAACCGACCAGGTGACCAATATTACAATTTCCGTTCCTGGTACCGGATATACCCAGTCTTTAACCAGCGGACCGCTTCCTACAGTACTCACTTCAGCTATCATTCCAAAAACGGGTTTACAGGACGCAAGCCTGAGGGCAGAATCTACTGCTCCGGAAAACAAGGGCATTCATGTAGTAAGTGACAGGCCAATAGTAGCATACGCACATATTTATAACCAGAGTGTTTCTGGCGCAACGATTTTATTTCCTACCAATACGCTGGGTAAAGAATATTATTCTGTCAATTACGACAATGTTTCCAATACAGATAATGCCAATTGCTGGTTTTATGTAGTGGCTTGCGATACCGGTACAACAACTGTTGAAATAACACCGAGTGCTGCAACGATCAACCATGCAGCAAATGTTCCGTTTACGGTAACCATGACA
>CALEST010000057.1 GCA_937907555.1 uncultured Sediminibacterium sp. | reverse complement strand
AAAGACAATTGATTGTTGGAGTCTGAATATGGATTAATTTACATTCACAATCCATGCAAACAATAAAATCGCTTATTATGAAAAACCTTATTTCAAAACGCTTATTAGCCCTGGGAGTGATTGCTACGCTTAGTTTTACGGCTTGCCAAAAGGCGGAAACTGAATCCAATCTGATGCAGTCTAACAACAAAGACAATGAAATGAATTTGGTAGGTTCTGCAGCTGCTGGCATTTCTATTAATGGTCTGATTTCAGAAAATGCGGCTACTGCCATGCAGAATGCCTATAAAGCCAAATTTGGCTCCTTAACCAAGACCGAATATGTTGAGTTTGATGTCAACGAAATGGAAAAATTTGTAAAACAGCTAAAAAACAAATACAAGTCTGACAAATTGAGAGTTTATTTTGGTGTGTATGATCAAAAAACCACCACAAATCCTAACTATGTTGGACGCACTACTGTTTTCTTCCTTGGAAACAACAAAAAGGCTAAAGATGGCAATATCAGAAGCCAGAATGCAGAAGATGGACTTCCTGGGGATGGCTCAAACTATATGAACCACGGAACTATTTGGCCTTAATTGAACTTAATTTCTTAAGTTAGCTTATAAACTAATCCAAAAGGATGTTAACTAATGTATACCTGCTGGTGCAAGCCAGCAGTTTTTTAGTTTGTATACTATTATACAAAACTTTAAGAAAAACACATTTTAAATACTTTTTACCGTTTTTGTTTATAACACTGACTGTAGAACTGACTGGTTATTGGCTAATCACTCAAGGTATACGTAACTACACACTCTTTAATGTATTCACTACTTTTGAATTCATATTCTATGCTTTTCTTTTTTCAAAGCATCTGAAAACAACCCTATTCAAAAAATTGACTATTGGCTTTATGCCATTTTATGCTATCATGGTATTTCTGAATCTGCAATATGTTCAGGGATACAATAACTTCCATACCTATACCTTTTTACTAGGCTCCTTTTTTGTAGTACTGTTTTGCTGCTTGTTTTTTTACGAATCGGTACTACC
Organism: uncultured Sediminibacterium sp.; assembly: GCA_937907555.1. GTDB lineage: Bacteria > Bacteroidota > Bacteroidia > Chitinophagales > Chitinophagaceae > Sediminibacterium. The sequence continues at coordinate 4,759 of CALEST010000057.1, read as the reverse complement.
CGAACACCTTGATCATCCATTGGCTAAACAACCCTTCTTTTGGGTATGTACTGGATTACTTTTATTCTACATGGGCTCTGTTATTATCAATGCACTTTTTGAGTACCTGAGAAGCTACGATTTACAGCAGGAAGGCAAAAAGATTTACGGATTGATTAACCAGAGTTTAAATGTTGTTTTATATTCATCCTTTATATACGCATTCATCTTATGCCGGAAAACCAAGAAGACATTCTCGTCACAATAATTATTTCTTCGGTATTTTTCGTCTTATTGGCTGTATTCCTGCTGGTTTTACTTTATTTATTTTTAAGAAAACAAAGGCAGAACCAGCGTGAAAAAGAAGAGATGAAAAATCAGTTTGAACAAACCATCATCAGATCCCAGCTGGAAATTCAGGATCAGACACTTACTTATATTGGGTCAGAAATTCATGATAATCTGGTTCAGATCATCTATTTGTCCATGCTTAGGATTGCAAACCTGAAAAAAGAAATAGATGAAAAAGACAAGGATGAAATTTATAATTTACTCAAAAAAGTATGGCACGATTTAAGAAATATCAGCCACAGCCTAATCAATACCAATTTTCATCAGATTGGATTTATAGAATCCCTGGAACATCTGTTTCATAACATTGAAAAGACCGGAAAGTATAAAACAAGTTTACACATTGATGAGGATGTTAATATTGATATGCTTGATAAAAGCGTAGACATCATCCTATTCAGAATGATACAGGAAATTATAAACAATACATTGAAACACGCGGCATGTGATACCATTGAAATTACCCTTAAAAACTTAAGCAATCAGCTGAATATTGAAATTAAGGATAATGGAATTGGGTTTGATGTAAATAAGGTCAGAGAATCCAGTGATGGAGTAGGCATCAATAATATTATAAGCAGAGCCCGATTAATCAATGCAACGGTCTCATTCAACAGCATTATCAATCAGGGAACAACCGTAAATATTTTACTTAAAGCCAAAGCAGCATGAAAACAACGGTAGCATTAGTAGATGATCATGAATTATTAAGATCAGGATTGGTGGGCATCATTAATTCCTTGGGTGACTTTGAAGTAATATTTGAAGCAGGTAATGGATTAGAGTTTATAAAAAAAGTAGACAAGAACAATCCACCAGACATTGTTTTACTTGATATAACCATGCCTGAAATGGACGGTTATGAAACGGCTGCATGGATAAAAAAGACACTCCCATCTATAAAAATCCTTGTGTTAAGCATGTTATCTAACGACATGGCAATTATTCGAATGTTAAGAAACGGAGTAAAGGGATATATAATTAAAGACAGTAAACCTCATGTATTTAAAGAGGCGATGGAGTCTATTCAAAGAAATGAATTTTACGTAAACGAATTGGTTAGAGACAAGCTTATCAACTATGTTTCTAATGAAGAGGAAGATGGAAAGCAAATGCAGTCATTACTCAATATAACAGAGCAGGAAGCACATTTTCTGGAATTACTTTGCGCAGACAAATCATACAGGGAAATTGCTGATGAAATGTGTGTAAGCGTAAGGACTATTGACAATTACAGGGACAATCTTTTTAAGAAACTGGAAATAAAAACAAGGGTTGGACTGGTACTATTCGCTATTAAACAGGGTATTGCCAATATTCACGAATAAGCTCACCAATGATGTGCAGAATTGCCAATATAATTTTTGCATTGCTGTTATTGGCAGAGAATAGTACAGCACAAAAAGCGCCTGTTCCTATTGGTCAATGGAGAGAACATTTAAATTATCAAACAACATTTCAGGTTGTAAAGGGAGATAAAATATATGCAGCAACTGAAGCTGCCCTGTTCGCTGTAGATACGGATTCAGAAATTACCCGTTATAATAAAATAAACCGACTCAACGATATTGGTGTTCAACAAATTGGATGGGACCCAACCAATCAGCAATTGATTGTAGCATATAAAAACAGCAATCTTGACTTTTTAAAAAATGATCTTACAAAGAATCTCGGTGATATAGAAAAAAGCAGCATAGCAGGCGATAAAAGAATCAACGCTATATATTGTTCTGATGGAAACGCATTTCTCTCAACCGGACTGGGAATTATTGTTGTTAACACGCTTAAATATGAAATCAGGGATACCTGGATAATTGGGAATAACGGAAATCAGGTGAACATTCATGCTTTCTGCGAAGACAAGCAGCGTTATTATGCAGCTACCGCAGAAGGTTTAAAAAGCATCGCCAAAAACAATACCAACCCGGCGAATTTCCGGAACTGGACTTCCCTGCTTACACCTTATTCAGGCATCCTGAACTTCGTGGGCATAATCAATAATCAACTTATAATTACACAAAGAGACAGTGTATTTATTCAGGATAATAATCAGTGGAGATTACTTTATCAGGAATCAGGATGGAATATTCTCAACACAACTATTTCGGAAAATCAAATTAGCATTTGCCTCAGAACAGTATCAGGAAATTCAAAAGTAGTTTCACTGAATAAAGATGGCAATATCCAGAGAACCATTGCAGAACCCGGTGTTATATCATTGCCTGGAAACGCTATTCTTTCAGATGGAAAACTATGGGTTGCCGATCGGTTTGGAGGACTCTCCTCCTTTGGTAGCAGCAATATTGAAAGATTTATACCCAATGGCCCCAATGGCATTCCTTCAGGAGACATTTATATTTCCAATGGCCGGTTCCTGCAAGGAGCCGGGGCTGTAAATAATGCATGGAATTATCTTTATAAAAGAGAGGGATATATTGAATTTAAGGATGGGCTATGGAAAAATACCGGTGCCATTAATACTCCGGTACTAGACACGGTATTAGACATCCTTACCATAATCAGCAGCCCCACAGATGAAACAATCTGGGCGGGCAGTTATGGAGGAGGACTCATTAGAAAAAAAGACAGTCAGCTGGAAATTTTTAAACAGAATAGCCCACTTGAAGCGGCAGTGGGGGATCCGGGAAATTATCGTGTTAGTGGTCTGGCACTAGACAATCAGCAAAATTTATGGATCAGCAATTACGGTGCTCCAAAGCCATTAAAACTATTGTCTAAAAACAATGAATGGGCCGGCTTTGCTCCTCCTGTTACGCTGCTGGAAAATGCCCTGGCACAGATAGTTTCAGATGATGAAAACAATCAACTCTGGATCCAGAGCCCTAAAGGAAATGGCTTACTGGTGTATCATTATGGAAATAATATTGTATCGGCTGCCGATGATCGATGGAAACTTTTTAAACAAGGGGCAGGTAATGGTAATTTACCCTCGAACAATGTATTGAGTCTGGCAAAAGACAGGGACAATACCATTTGGATTGGTACCGATGACGGAATAGGCATTATCCAGTGCACAGACAATCCATTCAGTAACTGTGATGCCATACTCCCTGTGATTCAACAAGACCAGTTTGCAGGATTTTTATTCAAAGGTCAGCAGGTACAAAGCATTGCCGTAGATGGGGCTAATAGAAAATGGATAGGTACTCAGAACGGCGTATGGCTGATTAGCGCTGATGGAAAAAACATTGTTCACCATTTTACAGTTGCAAACAGTCCTTTACTAAGTAACGATGTAAAAAAAATTGGCATTGACCCACAGACAGGTGAAGTATATTTTGCCACATTCAATGGATTGTGCAGTTATAGGGCAACAGCCACTACAGCAACACAACAATTTGAAAATGTATTGGTTTTTCCCAATCCCGTGCCTCCCCAATACAATGGGCAAATTGCTATCAGGGGACTAACAGAAAATGCAATTGTAAAAATAACTGAACTGAATGGCCGCCTGGTGTATCAAACCAGAAGCCTGGGTGGACAAGCTGTATGGAACGGCCTGGATTACAACGGAAGAAAAATTGCATCCGGCATATACCTTGTGCTGGTTAGGGACGACAAGGGAAGGGAAAATATAGCTACTAAAATTATTATCACCAGTGGCAGATAATCTTAAGCAATATATGGTCAAACTGGAATCAGATCGTTTATCCATAAGGCCTATCAGTATTATTGACGCGGCATTCATGCTACAGCTAATGAATACAGCTGGTTGGCTTGAATTTATTGGGGACAGAAACGTTAAAGACAGAACGGCTGCCAGCAATTATATTCTCACCAGAATCATTCCCAGTTATCATAGTTATGGATTCGGATTGTATTTGGTTCTTTTAAAAAACAAGAACACTCCCATTGGCATTTGCGGACTGGTAAAAAGAGAAGGACTGGATCATCCCGATCTTGGATTTGCTGTTTTGCCTGAATATGCAGGGCAAGGGTATACATCAGAAGCCAGTGAAACAATCCTGAATTACGCAGATAAGCAATTAGAAATACCAATAATTTATGGTATCACCACCCAATTGAATATTGCCGCTATCCGAGTGCTGGAAAAACAAGGTTTACGTTTTCAGCAAACAGTCCAACTTCCTCAGGATAAAAATGAATTTCTATTATACGCTAAGGCTTTGCATAAGGGAGACGTTGCACCATAGCTGCATTGGCATATCCATCCAGTCCTAATGACAACATGGATCCGGCATTTTCCAGATGAATAAATCCATCTGTTTCTACCAAACTTTCACTCAGGAAAACAGCCTGCAAAGCCCCAATAACAAAAAAAGTCTGGTTATGCGTAATGGGTACAATTTCAACCAGCTTAAGATGGTATTTCACCGGAGACTCCAGAACAAAGGGAGCAGGAATACCTTCCTCGAATTGGGATTCTAACCCAACTGCTTCAAACTCG
>CALEST010000056.1 GCA_937907555.1 uncultured Sediminibacterium sp. | reverse complement strand
AAAAAAATGCTTCATTTGTGGTTTGTAATATAGAAGATACGCTGGAAGAAATGCTGGATCAGCAAGGGGTTCTGGAAGTATGGAATATCACTCCCACTGAATCTGAAGCATGGGACATTGTTCAGATGGAAGAAATTGAAAGAGAATTATTAGACAGTGATGATATCAGTTTTGAAAATCATCCGGAAGAGCCTGCATAAAACAGCATGCAATGACAGAACCCAATTGGTATGCTATTTTAGGAATACAAGGCAATGCATCAGCCGCTGAAATAAAAACAGCATTTCGCAAACTTGCCCATCAGTATCATCCGGATAAAAATCAGAATCCGGTGCATACTGAACAATTCAAGCAAATTAAAAAAGCGTACGAAATATTAGGCAATGCTTCAAGAAAGTTACAATACGACCGCAGTGTTTCACTTCAGAAAAATCATGCTTTTGTAGCACCAGCCTTATTACAGGTCTCTGAAATCATGCATTATTTTTTTGCCTTTGAGAAAGAGATGAAACAAGCAGATATTCGATTTCTGAATTACGACAGAATCAAATGGAAATTCAATTATGCATTCGGCATGCCGCATGTACTCTTAGCTATCCAAAATGCTACTAAAGAAGTCCAGGATGATATTTTAGTTAGACAGCTTTATTGTTTGTCCTTTCTACCTTATCGTGATTATGTGCCGTGTTTACAAATATTAAAACAGTGCTTTACCAATCAGGATCAAATAAAAAAGATAGAATTAGCAACGAAGGAAAAAAAACGGGAAGCCCAATGGAATCGATTACAAATTCCGTTGGTTGCATTCATTAGTCTACTCCTCTGTTTGGGTATATATTGGCTGGTAAAATAAAAAGTCCCGGCTTTTTTAAGCAACCGGGACCATTTATTTCTTTGATGAGAAGCTAGATACTTCTAATAAAAATTATCTAGCTACCTACTTACCATTATTCTAGTTATTTGCTACCAGTGTTGAGGAAACCGTATTAGCTGGTAACCAAGGCGAAGGGGTTACTGAACCACGAACCACTATGGTATAAATTTTACCGTCTACTGCTGTCATGGTTTGTGTTCTGATGAGCGCATTCGTTGTGGCATTTCTAATTTGAATGCTGTAGGCCGTTCCCAATAATGTTGCATTCAAAGCAACAAAACTGGAAGCACCTCTGTAGCTAACAGCTGAACCATACAATGGTGTCGTAGCTGTTCCTATAAATGCATTTACCGCAGGGGCATCTCCACTGGCATGAATAATTCTTAAATGCGCTTTACCGGCAGCTGGAGTAGTTAAATTATCCTGAAACCAAAGCAACTCTGCATTCTGCAATTTATTGGCAGCAATCAATGTGTATCTGGCGGGTTGATCGCGCAGATCTGAAACACTGAATTTACCAGCAGAAAATAAAGTAGTTAATCCCGCCATACGAACAGTAACGTCCTTATTGCCTGGTGTGGTACTGTTATAAATGGTATTCGAACCAAATGCGATGGGCAGAATATTCTGCTTTAAATCGCCCACAAAGAAGTCTAAGCCAGCTGCAACATCCGGTGCTGCATTAATAAACATGTATTGAGCGTATCCTGGATTAACAGGATCTTTTGCGCAACCAGAAAAAAACAGCACGGAGAACAAACCGGCAATGTATACGATATATTTTT